>NZ_SGTX01000050.1:0-568 GCF_005435025.1 Halorubrum sp. CGM4_25_10-8A
GCGCCCTGACGGAGTAGTCGTCGACCGCGGCCGCGAACTCCTCGACGGCCTCGTCGATCCGCGCCGCCACGGCGTCGCTCGGGGCGTCGGCGTCCGGGCCGCCCTCGTAGTTGCGGTGGGCGAACAGCAGCGACCGGTAGAGGAAGTTGCCGACGGTCCCCACCAGCTCGGTGTTGACGCGCTCGGCGAACTTCTCCCACGAGAAGTCAACGTCCTGCTGGAACCCGCCGTTGGTCGCGAGGTAGTAGCGCAGCGGGTCGGGGTGGAACCCCTCGTCGAGGTACTCGTCGGCCCAGACCGCGCGGTCGCGGCTGGTCGAGAACCCCTTCCCGCCGAGGGTGACGAACCCGCTCGCCATCACCGCACGCGGCTCCGCGTGGTCGGTCGCCTCCAGCATCGCGGGCCAGAAGATCGTGTGGTGCTGGATGATGTCGCGGCCGATCACGTGGACGATCTCGCCGCCCTCCGGGTGCTCGTCGCTCGCGCCCTCCTTCCAGGCGGCCTCCCAGTCGAACTCGTCGGCGCCGACGCGCTCCGAGTACTGCTTCGTCGAGGAGATGTACTCGAT
>NZ_SGTX01000051.1:0-506 GCF_005435025.1 Halorubrum sp. CGM4_25_10-8A
CGGCGGCCGTGCCCGGCGGCATGGCCACGATTCCCGATGGGAACGTCGACGAGGACATTCCGGACGGCGAAACACTCGCGCTGTCGGCGAGTGAACTGGAGGGCAGCGTGCTTGCGAGTGACCACGCCGACTCCCTAGAGGTCAGCCTGACGACGGCGGACCACGCGTCGACGGTGATGGACGGCGACACGGCGTCGGTCACAGGCGACGGGATGGCAGTCGTGCTGCGGGACGATACCGAATCGGCCGGTCGTGAAGTCGCTCTCGACGCCGGGAAGCTGCGGGAGGCGCTCGGCTACCGGCCACGAGCGATTCACGGAACGCACGAGGACGGCAGCGAGTGGACGGCGAGCGCGGAGTACGTCGACGGCTACCTCGTGTTCGACGTTCCTCACTTCTCGGACAACACGGTCACGTTCAGTGGTCACGTCGACGTGTCGATGAACTCGGCGACGTCGGGAACGACTGCCACGTGGCAGTTGTCGGACTACGACGCCGCCTCTGAC
>NZ_SGTX01000052.1:0-543 GCF_005435025.1 Halorubrum sp. CGM4_25_10-8A
ACGATGAGGTTTCGGAAGATACCGGGCACTCCGACCAAACGGTCCTCGGTATCGACCTCGGCGTCAACAGCCTCGCTGTGTCCTCAACCGGCACGTTTTGGCAGGGGGACGACTACGACCACTGGTGTCGTGAGTTCGAGAAGCGACGTGGCGAGATGCAACAACGCGGCACGCAGGCCGCACACAAGGCCCTGCTTCGCCTCGGGAAGCGAGAGGAAGCCTGGCGCAAACAGTACATCCACACGATCGCCAACGAACTCGTCTCGGAAGCCGTCGAACACGACTGCGACGTGATCGCGTTCGAGGACTTGAGTGACATTCGAGAGCGGCTTCCACACGCGAAGTGGCACCACGTCTGGGCGTTCCGACGCCTGTTTGAATACGTCTCCTACAAAGCCCCTGAACAGGGCGTCTCCGTAGAGCAGGTCGAGCCGACCCATACATCCCAACGCTGTTCTCGGACGGACTGTGGGTTCACGCACGACGGCAACCGCCAGGGCGAACACTTCGAGTGCCAGAAGTGTGGGTATGAACTGAACGCGG
>NZ_SGTX01000053.1:0-515 GCF_005435025.1 Halorubrum sp. CGM4_25_10-8A
TCAAAAGCCCCGATCAGTAATTTTCAACTTTTTTCAAAAGGGTATTTTTGTCATTTCTGCTCCTTATGGCCCTATATATATGTCTAAATAGAGAAGAGGAGATCATTTACTTTCTTTTCTTCTTTCCTTTTTCAAGAAACTTCTAGAGATTAGGGTTTCTTCTAAAACCCAAAAATCCAATCTTCCTCCAAATAAATTCAAGAATCCTCCACAGCGATTCAAAGTGATTCAAGAATTAAGTTTCCTAAGTCAAAGGCATCAAGAATCTTGTTCTCAAAGTGTAAGGAAGAAGTTCCAAACAAGTTTCTACATCTCCAAAAAAATCAAATTTCAAGGTATGTGGGGTTTGAACAAGAACACTCCTTTAGTTCTTGTGCCTAAAGATTCACTTTCTGTTACTGATTTACATGATTTTACAAGTGGGTTTACACCAAAATTTCTTTATTTATGATTTATGAAATTTGAGTTGAATAAGTTTGATATTTATGATTATTTCACCATCATGTTTCTTAAAT
>NZ_SGTX01000054.1:0-508 GCF_005435025.1 Halorubrum sp. CGM4_25_10-8A
CACGATCAACGCACGGTCAGCACTCGAGACATCACACGGAACAGTGAGCCGAGAATTCGTGGCGCGTCGAACCAGTCCTTTGATTTTTGCGGCATCTGTCGACTCACTTTGTGGTTCCTCAGTTTCCTTGAAATTGGCGAGCAGTCCTTCTTTTGCGGGCGTGACATCAGTAGAGGCGTAGCCGATTGAGGAGACTCCGCCGGTATCGAGTGTTCGCATAATGTCACTCGAGTCCATTGCGTTTTCACCAACCTCTGACTCATCGACTTCACCGGCGGCAAGCAGGGTGACAATCCGTGTTGCAAGCTCTTCGTTCATCTCTTCGTAACCCTGCTCAATTGTTTGCCCGCGAGAACGCCACGCGTCGTTGTCGAACGCGATGAAGTTGTCGACCTTATTGACGAATGACTGAAGCGACCGGGCAGCGTTGAGTGCCGGCCGGCCGCCCTCGTACGTGCCAGGTAACACTCCAAGTCCATACACTGGCTCATCGTACATTTTCTGTAGT
>NZ_SGTX01000055.1:0-497 GCF_005435025.1 Halorubrum sp. CGM4_25_10-8A
GTTGATAGCTCAACACTCATAGTTTGCAGTGGACATGAAGGCTCAACAGCTACAGTTTGTAGCTGAATTGAAGAGTTAACAATTACTCACAAGAAATTTGGGATTGCATTTAGGTCAAATCACATGATCGCAGAATACAAGGCCACAAGGGGTATTGCCTAGCGAAACTGAGGCTAATCCTAAGCAAGTGAATACAATTACAATGAGGAGTGGGCTACAAACTAAGGAGATAGTTCAGGAGTAGGATAATACTGTGATCACTGATGATAGTTTACAAGAGAAGGCAGAAGTGGAAGTAAAAAAAAAGGGGCTAGTGAAGAGACTCGTGTAGAGAAGAAGACTCTCCCCTTGCCCTTTCCTCAAAGGTCAAGAAAGCATCAAGAGAAAGCAAGTTTTAAGAAGTTTCTAGATATTTTGAAGCAAGTTCAAGTAAAACTTCCTCTTGTTAACATTCTATAGAGTGTGCCAAAATATGCGAAATACTTAAAGGATAGTGT
>NZ_SGTX01000056.1:0-480 GCF_005435025.1 Halorubrum sp. CGM4_25_10-8A
TAAATTAACGATCCTGAAACATCCCGCCGGTCCAGCCGATCGACGCGTATCCCAGCCCGGTTTGACCTCGTTTATCGTCATAACTTATGAGAATCCTCGCCGCCTCGTGCGCCTCGCATCGGCCCGCTCGACTCGCCCGTCGCTCCGTCGGGACGCGCCCGGACCGTTCGGGTCGGACCGAATCGGATTTAACCGCGCCCGCGCCTAGCGAGTCGCGTGCAGAACGTCACCGACCGGATCCGGAACCCCTTCGGGATGCGCCCCGACTGCCCCTCGTTCGTGCCCGGCTACGGCGACGCCAACGCCGACTTCCACGTCGTCGGCGACTACCCCGGCGTTCACGGCGGGACCGCAGCGGGCGTCCCCTTCACCGGGGAGCCGTGGTCGCCCGCGTTCCTGTCGGCGCTGTCGGAAGCCGGACTGATCGCGGGGCTCGCCGACGGGGTCGCCCCCGACGGCGTCGCGCGAGACGGCGACCCG
>NZ_SGTX01000057.1:0-469 GCF_005435025.1 Halorubrum sp. CGM4_25_10-8A
GCTCGAACCGGAGTGACCGACCTGCTCTCGCCGACGGGCGTCGACGAGGCCTCGTGGACGGACGCCGTCCTCGGAGCGCCGACGCCGACGGGAGGCGCCGGGGGAGTTGATTCGACCTCGACGGAGAGTGCGGCGGCGAGCGGAGACGCGACGGCGAGCAGAAACGCGACGGCGGGCGACGACGCCGCGTTCGACCCGGCCGGAGACGCGACGAGCGAGACCGCGTCGGTCGAGGTCGGACACGCGGCCGACCGCGCCGCGACCCGCGTCCACGACGGTCTCGGATCGATCGTTCGGGCGAGCCACCGCGTCGAAGCGACCGTGGAGACGGAGACGACGCAGGTCGCCGACGGCGGTCACGTGACGCCGGACCGGCCCCGATCGCTGCGCGACGAGCCCTGGCGGCGGGTCGACACGTCGCGGACGGAGCGCGTCCGCGTGACCGGCGGGAGCGACCTCCGAACGGGGA
>NZ_SGTX01000005.1:0-197564 GCF_005435025.1 Halorubrum sp. CGM4_25_10-8A
GTGAGGCGGGCAGAGGCGACGTAAGCACCGCAGGAGCGAGTGAAACGAGCGACGAGGAGCGCAGAGAGCGTCTGCCCGCCTCACGGCTGGGGCTTCGGAGGCGTTCGCCGCCGATTGGCGGGCAGCTATTCACTACAGAACGGCGACATCACTGGGGACGGTTCCCTCCCTAGAAACGTATTAGTCCGCGATCGCTTCCGACTCGGCGGTCATCGCAGACGGGTCCTTCACCCAGAGATCGCCGAACAGGTCGTCCTGCTGGAGGCGGACCGAGCCGCGGTGGGCCATGAACAGCAGCGCGAGGTACGTCATGAACGGGCGGCCGCCGGCGCTCTCGATCTCCGCGAACAGCACTTCCGTGCGCCCGCGGTCGAAGTGCGTCCGAAGGACGCTGTCGATCTCCACGATCACCTCCTCGATGTCCTCGTCGTGGGTGCGGTCGGTCGCCTCGCCCGCGGTCGGCTCGCCGTCCTGCCGGAACTCGTCGCCGGCGCGGTAGTCGAGCGTCTGCGTGCCGCGGGCGTGGCCGTGCGGCGACTCCGAGGTGTCGTACTCCCGGGAGTCCTTCCACCACGAGCCGCGCTCGGCCTCGCGCAGTTCCCGCACGAGCTCGTCGAGCGTCTCCGGCGACCCGCGAGTGTTCTTCCGGTCGAGCCGGCGGTCGATCTCGGCCTCCAGCTTGTCGACCGGGTCGAACCCGTCGGCGGCCGGGTCGGGCGCGCCGCCCTCCATCGCGACCTCCCACGGCTCTGGCTCCGGCTCCTCGTCCTCGTCGTCGTCCGCCAGCATGCCGTCGCTTTTCATCCGGAGGAGGACGCTGGCGTAGAACAGCGCCCGGCCGGTCGTTCGGAGGTCCGTCTCGTCGAGTTTCTCCAAGAAGGCGTCCGTCACTTGGACGATGTCGATGTCCCACGGTTCGATCTCGCCCTCCTCCGCGAGCTGGACGAGGAGCTCGACTGGCTCGACCTCGTCGTCGTCGGTCTCGTCCGGCGGTGCGACATCGGGCACGTCCGACGGTGAGACGTCGGGCACGTCCAAATCGGGCGCGCCGGTCGACTCCGCCTCGTCTCCGGACGCGTCGTCCGTGAACGGGGCCGCGCCGTCGCGGTCGCTCGTCAGGTCGAGGTCCGGGACGCCGCCGGCGGCCCCGTCGCCCTTCTCAGTCATCCGCACTCACCTCCTCGTCGGCGTCGTCGCCGAACTGCATCCCGGTCACCGCCGAGAGGTTGTCGCCCTGCATCGTGACGCCGATGGCGCGGTCTGAGCGCTCCAACAGCGCCGCGCGGTGGCCGACGACGACGAACTGCGCCTCCTCGGCCAGCTCCTCTATCATCTCGCCGACGCGCTCGGCGTTGACGGCGTCGAGGAAGGCGTCGATCTCGTCAAGCGCGTAGAACGGCGCGGGGTTGTGGCGCTGAACGGCGAAGATGAAGGACAGGGCGGTGAGCGACTTCTCCCCGCCGCTCATCGCATCGAGCCGCTGGACCGGCTTGTCCGCGGGCTGGGCCTTCATCGTCAGCCCCTCCTCGAACGGGTCCTCGGGGTTCTCCAAGACGAGCTCCCCCGTCCCGGCCGAGAGGCGTGCGAAGATGTCCTCGAAGTGGTCGTTGATCGACTCGAACGTCTCCATGAACGTCTCCTTCTTCGCCGCCTCGTACCCCTCGATGCGTTCCTCGATGGCGTCGCGCTCCTCGACGAGCACGTCCCGGCGCTCCCGGAGCTCGTCGAGCGCGGCCTCGACCTCCTCGTACTCGTCGATCGCGAGCATGTTCACCGGCTCTAACGCCTCCATCTCGGTCTCCAGCTCCTCGATCCGCGACTCGACCTCGTCGAGGTCGGGGATCTCGTCGGCCTCGTAGGCGCCGACCTGCGACTCTAACTCGTCGATCTCCCACTCCAAGCGGTCGCGGCGGTCGGTGAGGTCCGACAGGTCCGACTCGGCCTCGGCGACGAGCGACCGCTGCTCGTCGCGCGCCTGCGTCGCCTCGCGGATCTCCTCGCGGAGTTCCTCGCGGTCGCTTTTCAGCGCCGAGAGCTCTTCTTCGAGGTCGGCGATCGCCTCCTTCTTCGCTTCGAGCTCCGCCTCCCTCTCCTCGATCGCCGCCTCGTGGTCGGCGATCGCCTCCTCGGCCTCCGCCTTCGCGTTTTGGGCCTCCTCGACGTCGTCGTGGAGGTCGTCGAGCGCGTCCTCGGCGTACCCCTTCTCTAACTCCAGTTCGTTGATCCGGCCGTCGAGCGAGCTCATGCGGTCGTCGAGGTCGCCGATCTCGGCGCGGATCTCGTCGGCGCGCTCGGAGAGCTCGGGGATCTTCGAGTCGGCGAGTTCGGCCTCGATCTCGTCGATCTCGGCCGCGAGCTCGTCGATCTCCGCGTCCGTCTCCGCCAGCTCCTCGTCTAACGCGGTCATTTCCGCGTCGACCGACTCGCGTTCCGCCTCCAGCTCCTCCAGTTCGGCCTCTAGCTCCTCGATCCGGGCTTCCGCCTCCGCGAGGTCGTCTTCTGCGCGCTCGACGTCCGCCTCCAGCGACCGGACGCGCTCGGCCGCGTCGGCCTTCCGGTCGCGCGCGTCCTCGATGTCGTCGTCGAGCGCGTCGATCTCGGACTGGACCGACCGGCGCTCGTCTTCGAGTTCCGAGATCTCCGTCGCGAGCCGTTCGATCTTGCCGCCGCCGGACTTCGTGAACGAGTAGCGGGAGCCGCCGCCGGAGCCGCCGGTCATCGCGCCCGACTTCTCGACGAGGTCGCCGTCGAGGGTGACCATCCGGTAGTCGCCCATCAGATCGCGGGCGGTCGCCATGTCCTCGACGACGAGCGTCGAGCCGAGCACGTACGAGAAGATCGACTCGTACTCGGCGTCGTAGTCGACGAGGTTCCGCGCGAAATCGACGACGCCCGGCAGCGAGGGTTTCCGCGGCAGGCTCCGGTCGTCCATCTCCGTGACGGGGAGGAACGTCGCCCGGCCCGCGTTGCGCCGCTTGAGGTAGTCGATACAGGTCGAGCCGACGCCGTCGTCGTCGACGACGACGTTCGCCAGCCGCCCGCCGGCCGCGGTCTCGCAGGCTTCGGCGTACTGGGCTTCGACAGAGGCGAGTTCGCCGACCGCGCCGTGGACGCCGTCGATGCCGCCGTTCTTCACCTCGGTGACCGCCCGGGGCCACGAGGCGTCGCCGCGCTGGTCGGCCGCCGCCTCCAGCTTGGCGTACTCGTTCTGCTTCTCGCGGAGGGTGTCCTCGATCGCCTCGAGGCGCTCCTCTGCTTCCGCCTTCTCGGCGAACAGGTCGGCGACCGCGTCCTCGATGGTCGCCTGATTCTTCTCGGCCTTGTCGAGCTCCCCTTTCAGCTCGGAGATCCGCGCTTTGTGTTCCGGGAGCGACTCCCGGGCCTCCTCCAGCTCCTCGCGAGCCTCGCTCACCGCGTTCGAGCGGCGGCGGGCCTCGTCGAGCAGCCGGTCTTTCTCGCGTTGCGTCTCGTTTTTTTCCGCGCGGAGCGACTCGATCGCCTCCTTCTTCTCCGACAGCTCGGCCTTCAGCTCGTCGAACTCGGTGTCGGCACCCTCGATCTCCGCCTCGACGTCGGCCAACTCGGAGCGCTTCGTCGCCAACTCCGATTTCACCGAGGCCTTCTCCACTTTCGTCTCGCGGATCTCGCCTTCCAACTCCTCGATTGTCTCCTCCTTGCGGTCGATCTGGACGAACGCCTGCCGGCGGTCGTTCTCGGCGGACTCGGCGCGCGACTCCGCCGACTCGATCCTGTCTTCCAGCCGCGAGATCCCGCCTTTGATCTCCTCGATCTCCGAGCGGATCTCGATCTGCTCGTCTTCGCCCTTCGTCTCGATCTCGTGGTTGAGGTCTTCGAGGTCCTCCTCCAGCCGGGTGAGCTTCCCCTGTCTGGCGTCGAGTTCCGCGCGGAGCTCACCGAGGTCCGCCTCGGCCTCGTCGATGTCGGCCTCGACGGTCGCGAGCGCGTCGCGCTTCTCCTCCAGCTCGGAGGCCTTGCGGAACCCGCGGTACTCCTCTAACTCGTCGCGGAGCTCCTGGTACTGGAGGGCGGTCTCGCGCTCGTCGGAGAGCCGGTCGAGCCGGTCCTCCTTCTCGCCGATCCGGAGGTCCGCCTCGCCGATGCGGTCCTCGACGGTGTCGAGCTCCTCGTAGGCGGCCTCCTTCTTTTCGTCGAACTCGGCGACGCCCGCGATCTCGTCGATTATTCCCCGCCGCTGGTAGGGGGTCATGTTGATGATCTCGGTGACGTCGCCCTGCATGACGACGTTGTACCCCTCCGGCGTCACGCCCGCGGCCGCGAGCAGATCCTGAACGTCCGAGAGGTTCACCGAACGGCCGTTGAGGTAGTAGTACGAGTAGTAGTTGTCCTCGGTCTCCTTGACGCGCCGCTTGATCGTGATCTCGGAGACGTCGCCGACGTTCTCCGTGCCGGCCGCGGAGACGACCTGCGACCGGTCGAGGGTCCCGTCCTCGTTGGAGAGAACCACCGTCACCGAGGCCTCGTTCGGCCCGTCGGCGGCCTCGCCGTCGTCGTGGCCGGGGTTGTAGATGAGGTCGGTGAGCTTCTTGGCGCGGATCCCGCGAGTGCGGGCGAGGCCGAGCGCGAACAGCACGCCGTCGATGATGTTCGACTTCCCCGAGCCGTTCGGGCCGGTGACGACCGTGAAGTCCTCGTAGAAGGGGATTCTCGTCGTTCGCCCGAAGCTCTTGAACCCGTCCAGAACGACTTCAGTGATGTGCATGTGGTCGGAGGCGACCGGTTACGCGACGATGATGTCGTCGCCCTCACTCGACTCGCCCTCGTCGTCCTCGGCGGGCTCCTCGGCCGCCGCGTCGGCGTCGGGCGTCGTCGCCGACTGCTCGGGCACGATGACGTCCTCACCGTCGCTCGCGGCGTCCGCGCTGGCCGCGTCCGCCCCGTCGGACGACTCCTCGACGGACTCGAAGACGTCGACGTGGTCGTCGGAGTGGGTCGTCCGCTCGCCGCCGGACGCCGAGTCGTCCCCGGCCTCCTCGGCCGCGGGGTCGTCTCCCGCCGAGCGATCGGCCGCGGGCTCGGCGTCGGACGCACTCGCCTCGGCGCCGGCCGCCGGGCCGGCGGCGTCGGCCTCGACCGCGACCGACCGCTCGTCTTCGAGCTGTCGGACGCGTTCCTTCATCTCGACGAGCTCCTCGGTGAGCCCGTTGACCGCCGCCTGTAGCTCCGCGACCTGCCGTTCGAGGTCCTCGACGCGGTTACTCATTATATTCACGCATGCTCGCGCGACGCGTATAAATCTGCGTCAGACACATGTGTGACCAAATACCACGATCGGGGGCGAACGCCGCGGCGTATCGACGTTCGGCCAAACATTTCGGATTCGGTAAACGTGTCAGACAACGGGGGAAGATACTTGTACCGACCGGCGGTACGAGTCCGGTATGAGCAAGATCACCTTCCGGGCGGACGACGACCTCGTCGACCGGCTGGAAGCGTGTGACGCCTCCAAGAGCGAGGTGATGCGGGAGGCGCTCCGGACGCACCTCGACGAGGTCGACGCGGAGGACGGCGCGTCCGACACGTCCGACGCCGCGGCCGGGAGCGTCGACGACGCCCTCGCGGACCGCGTCGACGAGCTGATCGCGGAGCGGCTCGACACGGCGCTCGACGAGCGGCTCGGCTCGGCGGACAGCGCCGGTCTACCCGCGTACGCGCCCGGCGGCGCCGGCGGCGCCGGCGACGTCAACGTAAACGTCACGCTCGACGCGCCGTCAGCCGGGTCGAGCGAGCCGGCGGAGGCCGTCAGTGTGGCGCGTGAGACGGCCGAGGCGGCGGACTCGGGCGGACGTAAGACGGAGGATAGCGTCGGTGCCCGGAACCGTGAGGCGCAGACGGGCGAAAGTGCTTGCGGTGGCTGCGGCGAGGTCGTCCCGCGAGAGCACGTGTACTGCCCGAACTGCGGAGAAAAGCAGTCGCACAGAGCGTTCTGCGAGTGCGGTGACGAGATCCGGACGGACTGGGCGTTCTGCCCTGGCTGCGGTCGGCGGACCCCGGCCGCAGACGTATTGAAAGACAGGTAACAGGTTGTAAGCGCTCAAATCCGTCGAAATCGACCGACTCAGCGGTCTGTCTTACAACGTCCGATAGTTTTATATTGGTAGCCTCGGTGATTTGAGTTGCGTAAGACGGTCGTCTTACAACGGGCGTCCGGCTCGGGGCACGGCCCCCTGCCCGGGCGGCTCCGAACTGTAAGACACACGCGTCGCGTGTTCGCCGTCTTACCGGGGGAATACAATGGAGCGTGTGACACTACGAATCCCGAAACAGCAGATCGACGAGGTCGAACAGATGGTGGAAACGGGCGAGTTCCCGAACCGGAGCGAGGCGATCCGGTCGGCCGTCCGAGACATGTTGAACGAACAGGACGGCGAGCGCGACGAGCGCGGCCGCAACCGCAGCTGGGCGAAGGTGTAAACTGATGCAAGATCTCGTTCAGGACGCCCTCGACAACGCGGAAGCGGAGAAACGCGACATGGACGTCGACATGGACGACGACGAGTTCGGGGACCCCCGGATCGTCATCGTCGGTGCCGGCGGCGCCGGGAACAACACGGTCAACCGGCTGTACAACATCGGCGTCGACGGCGCCGACACCGTCGCCATCAACACGGACAAACAGCACCTCAAGATGATCGAGGCCGACACCAAGATCCTCGTGGGCAAGTCGCTCACGCAGGGGCTCGGTGCCGGCGGCGACCCCAAGATGGGCGAGCGCGCCACGGAGATGGCGCAGGGGACGATCAAAGAGGTGCTCGGCGACGCGGACCTCGTCTTCGTCACCGCCGGCATGGGCGGCGGCACGGGCACCGGCGCCGCGCCCGTCGTCTCGAAGATCGCCAAAGAGCAGGGCGCCATCGTCGTCGGGATGGTGTCGACCCCGTTCAACGTCGAGCGCGCCCGCACGGTGAAAGCCGAAGAGGGGCTCGAAGACCTCCGGAACGAGGCCGACTCGATCATCGTCCTCGACAACAACCGCCTGCTCGATTACGTCCCGAACCTGCCGATCGGGAAGGCGTTCTCCGTGATGGACCAGATCATCGCGGAGACGGTGAAGGGGATCTCCGAGACGATCACCCAACCGAGCCTCATCAACCTCGACTACGCGGACATGTCGACGATCATGAACCAAGGCGGCGTCGCGGTCATGCTCGTCGGCGAGACGCAGGACAAGAACAAGACCCAAGAGGTGGTCAACGACGCGATGAACCACCCGCTGCTCGACGTCGACTACCGCGGCGCCTCCGGCGGGCTCGTCCACATCACTGGCGGCCCGGACCTCACGCTGAAGGAGGCCGAGGGAATCGCGAACAACATCACCGAGCGGCTGGAGGCGAGCGCCAACGTGATCTGGGGCGCACGCATCCAGGAGGAGTACAAGGGGAAGGTGCGCGTCATGGCGATCATGACGGGCGTCCAGAGCGCGCAGGTACTCGGCCCCTCCACCCAGAAGCAGGCCGACAAGTCACGGGCGGCGGTCAACGCCGACGACCTCGGCGACTCGCGCTCCCGGGCCGCCGAGGCGAACGAGGCAGCAGGCGGTGCGGGCGGCGCAGGCGGCGCGGGCAACAGGGGCGAGCCGGCGGTCTCCGGCGGCACCGACCGCGGCTGGGAGTCCGACGGCGGCAGCGACCAGATCGAGAAGAACAACGGACTCGACGTCATCCGCTGACCCTCGGTCGTCCGGGGATCGACCGCGGTCGACTTTTTCCGACGCGCCGGCGCGCGTCTTCCGCGCTCAGACGGCTTCGATCGATTCTAGCAGCCGGCACTTCCGACAGACGTCGCGACTCGTCTGCGAGCCGCAACGCTCGCACTCGCGGAGAGCGGAGCTCTCGCCGTCGGCGTCGTCTCCCTTCTCGCCGTCCCCGCGGTAGGCGTCGGCCGCGAGCGCGGACAGTTCCTCGTAGCCGGCCATGATCGAGTGGCGCGCGCCTGGGTGGTTCTCCTCTAAGGCGTGGATCGTCGACTGGATCTCGCCGCGGTACGCCTCCTCGGCGTGGGGGCACTCCGCCATGTGCGTGGGGAGGTCGCGGACGTGGCAGTACAGCGCGATCTCCTTTTCGGGCACGTCGCGGAGCGGCTTGGCACGCGGGACGAACGCGTCGGTGTCCCCGCGCTCGTCGAAGGGCCCGAGCGAGGCGTCGAAGTGTTTCGCGACCTGCCGCACGTCGCCTTCGAGGAAGTTCATCATGGCGGTCTGCGCCTCGTCGTCGAGGTTGTGTCCGGTGAGCAGCTTGTCCGCGTCGAACTCGGCGGCGTAGTTCTCCAGCAGGTCGCGGCGGAACACGCCGCAGTACGCGCAGGCCGCCATATTCTCGGGGTCGTCTTCGACCACATCGTCCATCCGCACGTCGAACTCCTCCTCGTAAGACACGAGTTCGTGGCGCATGGAGAGGTCGTCGGCCAGCTCCACGCAGGCGTCCACGCTCGCGTCGCGGTACCCCTCGATCCCCTCGTGGATCGTTAAGGCGAGCATCTCCACGCGGGGGTCCTTCCCGAACACGTCGTCCAGGATCGTCGTCAGGGCGACGCTGTCTTTCCCGCCGGAGAGGCCGATCACCCAGCGGTCGGGGTCGTCGGGGGTCGCGTCCGGGTCGAGGAGGCCGTCCTCGCGGACCCGACGCTTCACGCGCTTCTCGACCGACTGCCGGAGGTGTTCGCCGCAGAGGTGCGCCCCGGAGTAGGCGGCGTGGTGGATCGCGTCGGCCCCGCACTTGTCGCACTCCATCGGTGTCGGGTTGCGGTCGCGCGGGGATACCCGTTTCGGGCCAGCTACGCGAAGAGAGTAGTGAGACGGGGCGGCGGCGACGCCGGCGCAAACGATTCCGAGAGCCCGACCGTTCGCTCGGGAGTGGCGGAACACGGATTGGTCGAAACCGCCTCCGAAGCCCCAACCGCGAGGCCCCGCACCTCACGCCTCCCCAGCCTCGTCGCCGGCTGCCAGAGGCGCGTCGCGCCTCGCTCCCGCTCACGCCCCGCGGGCGTTCGCGGCGTCCCTCGGGCGTGCTCCTCGCGGCCTGTCGGCCGCTCGCAGGCACGCGCCGTCGAGATCCGCGTAAACGCGTGTTAGACGCCAGTGATCCACGACTGAAGCCGTGGGATTCCTCCCTGTTCCTCTGTGAAACCCCGGACGCGTTGTCGCCGGTTCCGACACCGGTTTGTCGGCGGAACCCCCCGAATCGGCGTGACCGATTCCCCGACCGGGGTCGACCGCGATCCCGACCCGCGACCGCTTCGCGAGGACCCGCCGGCGGAGAGCCGCCGGACCCGGCTCTGGCGGTACGGGTTCAACCTCCTGCCCGCGTACCGGGGGACCGGGGCGCGCGTCGACCACATCGCCGCCGGGTGGCGGTACGTCCGGATTCGGGTTCCGCTGAACTGGCGCACCCGGAACGCGGTCGGCACAATCTTTGGCGGCAGTATCTACGCCGCGATCGACCCGGTGTACATGATGATGCTCCGCCGCGTCCTCGGCGACGGGTTCACCGTGTGGGACAAGTCGGCGGCGCTGGAGTTCATCGAGCCGGGTCGCGACACGCTGTACGCGGAGTTCGAACTGCCGTCCAACGAAACCGAGGCGATCCGCGAGGAACTCGACCCGGGCGAGTCGACCGACCGCGAGTACCTCGTCTCGCTCGTCGACGAGGACGGGGGGGTCCACGCGGCCTGCGAGAAGACGCTGTACGTCCGCCGCGACGAGTGAGGAGCCGTCGCGAGGACTGCGAAGGCGTCAGTGAGAAGTCGTTGCGAGCCGGCGGCGGGTCGGCTCAGTCGTCGGCGGCGCGTCCGACGGCGTCGAGCGGCGACACCGAGATGACCAACCGGTCGTCCGCGGTGGTGCTCACCATCTTCGACTCGGCGAACCGGCTGCCGTCCGCCCGGAGCCCCGTGCTCGTCCCGCTCCACCGCTCGCCGCCGGTTACGGCCGGGATGATGTGGGTGCGGATGTGCTCGACTTCGTCGGCGGGGTGGAGCCGCTGCCACGGCTCACCTTCGAGCTCCTCGGGGTCGTACCCGTACAGTTCGCCGTACTCCTCGCCGACGAACTCGAAGGTGCCGTCCGGTCCCACGGTACAGACGCCGTCGAGCGCGACGTCCGAGGGACGGCCGTCGTCGAAGCCGGCGTCGAGGCGCCCGCGCTCGCCCGCCTCGGCGCGTTTGACGCGGCGGAGCAGTGCGGTGTAACCGTCCGCGCCCCCGTGTTTCGAGACGTAGTCGCTGACGCCTGCGCGGACCATCTCGGCCGCGATCTCGTCGGGACCGGTCGCCGAGAACAGCAGGAACGGGAGCTCCGGCTCGGCCTCGCGCGCCGCCGAGAGCAGTTCGACGCCGGTGAGGCCGGGCATGTCGTAGTCGCTGACGACGCAGTCGAACGACTCGCGCTCGACGCGGCGGAGCGCCTCGCGGGGGTCCGTCTCGGTCGCCGTCTCGCAGCCGAGGTCGTCGTCTCGTTCGAGGTGCGTCGCCACGAGCCGGGCCAGCCCCGGTTCGTCGTCGACGCACAGGAGGCGAAACGTGTCCGTCATTGCGAGTCCTCGGGGAGTGGCGTACTTATCCGTGACCGTTCGATATTCAGGGCTGAGAATCGCGGACGAGACCGGTCGTTACGCGGTCGCGCCGGCGACGAGCGCCTCCTCGACCGTCTCGACGAAGCGGTCGGGGTGTTCGACGTGCGGGAGCAGCCGCGCGCGGTCGAAGACGACGAGGCGCGCGTCGGCCGCGTCCGCGAGTTCGCGGCCGTCCGTCAGGGGGCTCACGGTCGCCTCTCGGCCCCAGACGATCGTCGGGGGCACGTCGAGGTCGGCGAGCGCGGCCGCGAGGTCGATCTCGCTGTTGAGCGTCCCGGAGACGAACGACGCGGGCGCGAAGCGCGCGTTCTCGACGTGGGTCGTGCGCCACTCGTAGTCGGTCCACTCCGCGCTCGGGTTCGCCGGGTCGTCGTAGCCGTGGTCGGCGTTGAAGTACCGTATCGACGGCTTCGCCGTGATGGCGTTGAACAGCGCCCGGCCGACGAGCGGCGCGCGGAGCAGTTCGCGGAGCCACCCCTTCGCCGGACTCGGCCCCGCGGTCGCGGTGGGACAGACGGCGAGGAAGCCGCTCAGCTCGACCCCGCCGTCCGCGTCGCCGTCGTCGACCGCGGCGGCCGCGTACGCCGCCGACAGCGAGGAGGCGACGACCGCGGGCTCGTCGAACTCGGCGAGGAAGTCGTGAACGAAGTCCTCGTACAGCGCCGCGGAGTACCGGAGCGGCGGCCGGTCGGAGCGGCCGTACCCCGGGAAGTCGGGCGCGACGACGTGGTACTCGTCGGCCAGGTCGTCGAACACCGCGCGCCACTCGCCGGAGGAACCGGCGGCGTTGATCCCGTGGAGCAACACGAGGTCGGGGTCGTCCGGATCGCCCGCCTCGGTGTACGCGACGTCCATCCCGCGCCAGCGGAAGAGGCCGTCGTCGCCGTCGAGCGGGGGCTCCAGTTCGCCCTCGTAGCGGAGGCCGGTGTTGAGCGCGGCGAGCGCGCCGACGCCGAGGACGGCGCCGCCGAGGAGGTTCCTGAGCTTCATACAAACTGTTGGTTCGCTGGCGACTTATACTCGTGGGACGCGGCGGAACGCCGCCCCTCGGAGCGGGCCGGGCGTTCGGGGAACCGCCCGTCAGTCGCCGGCGTCGCCGTCCGCGGCCTCGTCGACGCAGTCGGCGATCGGACCGACGATCGCCTCGGCGACCGCGTACGGGTCCGTCTCCCGGTCGCGGACGCGCTCCGCGAGCCGGTCGATCCCGCCGTGCCGTTCGATCTCGGCGGTCGCGAGCGACCCCACGTCCGCCCGCACGAGCGTGCGGATCTCCTCGGCGTACCGGCGCCGCTCCGTCGCCGCGATCCGACCGGACTCCCGGAGGTAGGCCGCGTGCGCGTCGAACGTCTCGATCAGCGCCGCCACGCCCTCGCCGGTGTTCGCGACGGTCTCTAACACGTCGGGCGTCCACGACCCGTCGGAATCGTCCGCGTGCGGATCGGACCCGCTGTGTCCGGACCCACCCGCGCGGTCGCCGTCGCCGTGATCGGACGACGAGCCCCCGGCGCCGGTCGGGGCCGTCGAGGTCGCGCCGTGGTGGCCGGCGTCGCGTCCGGTCGTACCGCCCTCGCGGCGGTGGACCATCTCCTCTAGCTCGGCGACGGTCCGCTGTGCGCCGTCCATGTCGGCCTTGTTGACGACGAACACGTCGCCGATCTCGAGGATGCCGGCCTTCAGCGTCTGGACGTCGTCGCCGGAGCCGGGCTGGACGAGCACCGCGACCGTGTCGGCCGTGCGGACCACGTCCACCTCGTTCTGTCCGGCGCCGACGGTCTCTAACACGACCAAGTCCTTCCCGAAGGCGTCGAGCGCCTTCACGGCGTCCGCGGTCGCCGTCGAGAGTCCCCCGAGCTGACCGCGCGCGCTCATCGACCGGAAGAACACGTCCATGTCGCCGACGTTCGACCCCATCCGGATACGGTCGCCGAGGACGGCGCCGCCGGTGTACGGCGAAGAGGGGTCGACCGCGATCACGCCGACCGTGTCGCCGCGCTCGCGGTAGGCGGCGGCGAGCTTGTCGACGAGCGTCGACTTCCCGGCGCCGGGCGAGCCCGTGATCCCGACCACGTCCGCGCCGCCGGTGTGCTCGTGGAGCGCGGAGACGATCGCCCGGTAGCCCGGCGTCCGGTTCTCGATCTTGGTGATCACGCGGGCGAGGGCGCGGTGGCTCCCCGCGAGGAGGTCCTCGACGAGCGCGGCGTCCGCCTCGGAGAGCGTCGGCGCGTCGGCGACCGCGGATGCGTCCGGCCCGGCCATCTACGCGCGCTCCGGAACGTTGTTCCGGATGAACTCGATCGTCTCCTCCATCGGCGTCCCGGGGCCGAACACCTCGGCGACGCCGAGCTCCTTCAGGTCGTCCTCGTCCTCGTCCGGAATGATCCCGCCGACGAGGACGAGGGTGTCGTCGAACGCGTCGTACTCCTCGAGCCCCTCGATCACCTTCGGGACCAAGGTGTTGTGCGCGCCCGAGAGAATCGAGATGCCGAGCACGTCCACGTCCTCCTGAACCGCCGCCTGAACGATGTCCTCGGGCGCCCGGTGGAGCCCGGAGTAGACGACCTCGAAGCCGGCGTCGCGGAACGCCCGCGCGATCACGTGTGCGCCCCGGTCGTGGCCGTCGAGCCCCACCTTCGCGACCAGACACCGGACGGCCCGCTCCTGCTGTTCGGCACTCATGCCCCATGGTGGGTCACGTGCCCGCTTGATTCTAACGGAAGATAGGGAAGGTCCGAGCGGGGGACCCCCTCCGGTCCGGATCCGCCACCGACGCGTTGAACGCGCGGACGACCGTAGATCGTCTCGTGACCGACACCAACGACGGCGATTCCGCTACCGCCGCGAGCGACCGCGGAGGCGGCCTTCCGCCCGAAACGCGGATCGGCCGCGGGGCGCTCCGGGTCGCCGACCTCGACGAGGCAGTCGCGTTCTACCGCGACGTGGTCGGGCTCTCCGTCCTCGACCGCAACGACGGGCGCGCGACGCTCGGGGCGGGAGGGGCCCCGCTGCTCGTGTTGGAACGCGACGCCGACGCGCCGGACCGAGAGCGGAGCGACGCCGGGCTCTTCCACACCGCGTTTCGTGTTCCCTCGCGGGCCGCGCTCGGCGAGGCGCTGGCGCGCGTCCGGGAGGGGTGGCGCCTCGACGGCGCCTCCGACCACCTCGTCAGCGAGGCGCTGTACCTCGACGACCCGGAGGGAAACGGGGTAGAGATATACCGCGATCGGCCGCGGGAGGAGTGGCCCCGCACCGGGAGCGGAACGGCGCAGATGGCGACCGAACCGCTCGATATCGAAGGAGTCGCCGAGGCCGCCGGCGACGGGAGCGACGGCGGCGGAGTCGGCTCCGCCGCCCTCGTCGATCGCGCTCCCGCCGACACCGATCTGGGTCACGTACACCTCGAAGTGACCTCGCTGTCGGCGTTCGAGGCGGTGTACGTCGACGGACTCGGCTTCGCGACGGGGATGAGCGGCCCTGACGTCCGGTTCGTCGCGGCCGGCGGCTACCACCACCACCTCGGCGCGAACACGTGGCGAGGGCGGACGACGCCGGCCGGCGGGCGCGGGCTGGCGTGGTTCGAGGTGGTCGTTCCGGGCGTGGCCGCGCTGGACGCGGTCCGAACGCGGCTCGACGCGGTCGCGGCCGAGGGCGACGCCGAGTTTGCGGTCGCCGAGCGCGACGACGGGATCGTAGTCACCGACACCGACGGCATCGAGGTCCGCGTTCTGACTGAGTAGTCGGTCCCGCGGGTCCGCTCAGTGGCCGGCCTCGGACCGGCTCACGAACCGCTCACCCGACGATCGTCCGGAGCGTCGACTCGGTCAGGAAGGCGGTGACCCCGAGCGCCTCGGTCGTCATCCACCCGAGGAACACCGCGTACATCGCGAGGAAGACGTACCCCTCCTCGGTCGATATCTCGAAGTCCGTCGCGGACAGCACCACGACGACGAGCGTCGTGTAAAACAGGAACAAAAGCAGCGGGACGGAGGTGAGGAAGCCGATCGACACCCCGCCGGCGAGGATGACGCCGATCGGCAGCGCCGCGACGAGGTTGAACGTGTTCGTCCCGAAGACGTTCGCGACCGCCGCCCGCTTGTCGCCCGCCTGCCCCATCTTCACGCCGACGAGGAGGTCCGGGAACGAGCTCATCACCGAGAGCACGGTCACGGAGATCAGGAACGGCGGCGCGCCGAGCGCGTCGGCGACCTGAAGCGTCATGCCGATCATCGACTCGACGCCGACGAGCACGACGGCCAGCCCGCCCGCGAACAGGCCGAGCTGCTTCGGGACGTTCGTCGACTCGGCCCGTTTCCGATCCGACGCGCCGCTCTTGCCGCCGACGAGCAGGATGACGTACACGCCGTACAGTACCAACAGCCCGACGCCCATCTGCGGGGAGATCCGGGCGAGCTCCCGCCCGTCGGTCCCGAGGACGCCCAAGGCGATCACGCCGAAGAGGGCGAGGACCGCGACCGTGTAGAAGATGGCGTCGCGGTAGACGATCCCTTGCGTCGTCGCCGTGTCGCCGCTCGTGATGGCGACCGCGGCCGGGATGACCAAGATGTTGAACACCGCCGTACCGATGAGCGCCCCGGCGCCGACGCCGAACTCGCCGAGGACCAAGACGGAGATCACGATGATCGCGAGCTCGGGGAACGACGTGGCGGCCGCGACGATCAGCCCGCCCTGTACCGCCTGCGAGACGCCAAAGTGGTCGCTGATCTTCGAGGTCGTGGACTCGACGACGTTCGCGCCCTTCCACGTCAGGAGGAACCCGATCACGCCGAGCGCGATCCAGACGGCGAGCGGCTGGTCGCCGATGAGCTCGTAGAGTATCGTCACCGTGCGATCGGTACGCACGGAGCCGATTAGTGATTCCGGAAGCGCTCGGGTGGTCCGGCCGTCGGTGCGTCAGTCCGCCGGACGGCGCCCGCCGCGCGCGGCGACCGCACCGCGTCGGCGGCCGTTCCGGATCCCCGGGCGAATTTCGAGGAACGTTATCCGAACTTGCCCGTGATGTAGTCCTCGACGCGCTGCGCTTCGGGGTCCTCGAAGATCTTCGCCGTGTCGTCGTACTCGACCAGCTCGCCGCCGGTGAGGAACACGGCCGTCCGGTCGGAGATCCGGGCCGCCTGCTGCATGTTGTGCGTGACGATGATGACCGTGTACTCCTCCGCGAGGTCGTCGATCAGGTCCTCTATCTTCGAGGCCGCGACGGGGTCCAACGCGGAGGTCGGCTCGTCCATCAGGATGACCTCCGGGTCGGGTGCGATGGCCCGGGCGATACAGAGGCGCTGCTGTTGCCCGCCGGAGAGTTCGAGGCCCGAGGAGTCCAGCTGGTCTTTCACCTCGTCCCACAGCGCGGCGCCCTTCAGCGACTCCTCGACGCGCTCGTCGACGTCGCCGTCGAACCCCTGGATCTTCAGCCCGTACGCGACGTTGTCGCGGATCGACTTCGGGAACGGGTTCGGCTTCTGGAACACCATCCCGATCTTCCGGCGCAGGGCGACGGGGTCGACGTCGGCGTCGTACACGTTTTTGCCGCCGAACTCCACGTCCCCCTCGACGCGGCAGATCTCGATCATGTCGTTCATCCGGTTAATACACCGGAGGAACGTCGACTTCCCGCAGCCCGAGGGGCCGATGAGCGCGGTGACGCGCTCTTCGGGGATCTCCATCGTCACGTCGTCGATGGCCTGCTCGTCGCCGTAGTAGACGTTCAGGTTCCGCGCCGCCACCGCGGTGCCCGCGGCGGGCGCCGCGCTGTCGTCGTTCGAGTCCGCCTGTACCTCCGTCGTGATGAGCGAGTCGTCTGATGTGGTGTTACTCATGTTAGCTCCCCCGTTCCGCGCGGTTCCGCAGCAGAATCGCCGTCCCGTTCATGCCGACGAGGATGAGAAGTAGCGTGATAACGCCTGCGGCGACGACGCCGTAACGGAAGTCGGCCTGCGGGAAGCCGGCCCACGTGTAGATCTGCATCGGCATGGCGCTGAACCGACTGAACAGGCTGTCCGGCGCCCTGAACACGGTCGTCGCCGCGCCGATCATGATCAGCGGCGCCGTCTCGCCGATCGCGCGGCCGAGCGCGAGGATCGTCCCGGTGAGGATGCCCGGCATCGCCTCGGGCAGCACCACGTTCTTCGTCGTCTGCCAGCGCGTCGCGCCCATGGCGTCGGAGCCGCGCCGGAGGTCGTCCGGCACCGACCGGATCGCCTCCTGCGCGGAGATGATCGTGATCGGGAGGATGAGCAGCGACAGCGTCAGCGCCGCGGTCACCGCCGTCCCGATGCCGAGCCCGAGGAGGTTCGCGAACAGTCCCAGCCCGAGGAGCCCGTAGACGACCGACGGCACCGCCGCGAGGTTCGCGATGTTGACCTGGAGGATCCGCGTCAGCGTCCCGAGCGGCCCGGTCCCCGGCGTGTATTCCTCCAGGAAGACGGACGTGCCGACCCCGAGCGCGAACGACAGCACGGCGACCAGCGCGATGATGATGACGGACCCGACGATGGCCGGATAGAGTCCGGCGTCCGACGGCGTCCGAGAGGGTGCCGCCGTGAGGAACGACCCGTCGAGCCACGGGTCGGGGGCCGGGAAGCCAAGTGCTCCGACGATCAGCGCGCCCAGGACCGCGCCCGCGGCGAGGAGCAGCGGGAGCCCGAGGCCGGCGAGACCCTCGCCGGCGTCGACGACGCGAGAGACGTACACCGCGGTCGGCACGCCGATCGAGACGAGCACGAGGAGGACCGTCGGGGAGGGCAGCCCGGCGCCGGGCGCCAGGAACCCCCCGGCAGTCGCGGCGGCGAGCGGGACGCCGCCGACGGCGGCCGCGGCGACGCGCCCCCGGCGGTCGGCGACGAGGAGCGCCCCCGCGACCGCGACCGGGACGGCGACCGTCCAGAGGTAGATGATCAGGTCCGACGGGTACGTCGGGATCACCTCGCGGAGGAACACCGCGGCGACCAGTCCGCCGAGGCCGACCGGCGCCGCCGCGGTCCGCGCTCGGGGCGTCGACCGTCGCCGCCCGAACGCGTACAGCCCGACGGCCGGGAGGACCCCGAGCGTGTACGCGAGGAACCACAGCAGCGGGTCGAACACGAGGAACAGCGTGCCGACCGCGAGCCCGACGGCGGCTCCGCCGACCAGCCGCCCGAGGAGTCCGAAGCCGACCGCGCCGACGCGGCCGCCGCTGCCGACGTACGCGAGGTACGCGGTGACCGGGGCCGCGACGACGAAGAGGTACGCGAGCTGCCAGTTGAGCCGCGGAATCGGCACGACGAGCGCCTCGATGGCGGTGAACAGCGCGGCGACGGCGACGAGGCCGCCGCCGAGCGCGCCGAGCGCGCGTCGGGTCACGGTCGGGTCGCTCGCGCTGTACAGGCAGAACGCGAGGAACGGGACGACGAGCGTGAGGAAGTACGTCAGCAGCCACTCCGGGCTCGCGTTCGCGAGATCGAAGGCGTCGATGGCGACGTACACGAGGAGCACGCCGAGCGCGACGAGGCCGAACACGCTCGCGCCCAGGGACAGGTACTCGAAGACGATTCCCCGGACTCGACTGACCTCGCCGAAGCCGTTCGCGTTCGCGTTGTCGGTCGCCATCAGTACTCCTCCCGGTAGCGTTGCGCGATGATATCACTGATCACGTTCATGACGAGCGTTACCGCGAACAGCGCGAGGCCGAGCGCGAACATGGAGTTGTACGGGAGCGTCCCGCCGGTGAGGTCGCCGCCGGTGATCTGGACCATCGCGACGGTGATGGTCATCCCGGACTCCAAGAGCACGTCGGCCGGGTTGACGAAGGGGATACCGAAGAGCGCCTCCCGGACCGCGGGCATCCGCGCCTGCGCGCCCATGGCGACGACGACGATCATCGTCTCGCCGATAGCGCGGGAGACGGCGAGGATGTACGAGGAGGCGATCCCGGAGATCGACGCCGGGACGACGATGCCGGTCGACACCTCGAACTTGGTCGCGCCGAGCCCGTAGCCGGCCTGCCGCAGCTCGTCGGGCACGGCGCTCATGGCGTCCTCGGAGATCGACGACACCATCGGGATCGTCATGATCCCGACCATGATCGACGCGGACAGGGCGTTGAACGTGCTCATCTCCGGGAACAGCGTCGCCTTCAGCGCCGGAGTGACGTACACGAGCGCGAAGTACCCGTACACGACCGTCGGGATCCCCGCGAGGATCTCCAACAGCGGTTTCAGGATCGACCGGGCGTTCGGGGTCGCGTACTCGCTGAGATAGATTGCCGTGAGCGTCCCGATCGGGATCGAGATGAACGCCGCGGTGATCGTCACCGTGATCGTCCCGATGAGAAGCGGGATGATGCCGAACGCCTGCCCGCCGCCGGCCGGGTTCGGGCTCCAGTTGGTGCCGGTGAGGAACTCGGCGATCGAGATCGAGCGGAAGAACACCACCGCGTCCGACAGGAGCGTGACGAAGATTGCGGCCGTGGTGAGCAGGGTTATCGCCGCACACGCCGCGAACAGGCCGCCGTAGGTTCCCTCTTTCAGTCGTGTGAGCCCGCCCCGCCGCGACAGGTCGGGACTCTCTGTGCTGTCAGTCACGAACGGTGGGGTATCGAACGCTGTCGTAAATCAATACACCGGTTCATCGCGCCGGCTCAGCCCTGCGCCTGCTCGATCGCGTCTTCGAGCGTCTGCATCTGTTCCTCCTGCGTCTCCTCGGTGGCGGGCACGTAGCCGACGTCGTTGGCGACGAGCTCCTCGTTCGTCGTCTGTTCGACGAAGTAGCGGGCGAACTCGGCGATGTGCTCCTCGCCGAGCGACTCGATCGACGGGTAGGTGAAGAGGGGCCGCGAGAGCGGCGTGTACTCGCCCGACGAGGCGGTTTCGAGGCTCGGCTCGACCGGCCCGTCGCCGTCGTCGATGCCGAGGGCCTTCAGCTGGTCGGGGTTCTGGAAGTAGTACGCGAAGCCGAAGTAGCCGATTGCGTACGGGTCGCCGGAGACGCCCTGGGCGATCGTGTTGTCCTGCTCAGTCGCCTGATAGTCGCTGGTGTGGCCCTCCTCTTCGAGGATCGCCTCGATGAAGTAGTCGTACGTGCCGGAGGTGTCGGCGGCGCCGAAGCGGTTTATCTCCTCGTTCGGGAACTCGTCGCGGACCTCGTCCCACGTCTGGACGGGGTCGGACTTCCAGATCTGGGCGAGCTCCTCGGTCGTGAGCGAGTCGATCCAGTCGGCGTCGGGGTTGACGACGACCGTGAGCGCGTCGGTCGCCGCGATCAGCTCGACGTACTCGACGCCGTTCTCCTCGCATAGCTCCTCCTCCTCGGGCTGGATCGGGCGGCTCGCGTTGTTGAAGTCGGTGTCGCCCGTACAGAAGAAGTTCGAGAATCCGCCGCCGGACCCCGTCGAGCTGATGTCGGGGTCGACGCCGGGGTGCTGCTCGGCGAAGTCCTCCATGACCGCGCTCATCAGCGGGAACACCGTGCTCGAACCGGCGATGTTGATCGGACCGGAGAGCTCGTCGCCGCTCGAGCCGCCGTCTCCGCTCTGCGTACAGCCGGCGAGACCGAGCGCCCCGGCGCCGGCGATCGCCGCGAGCGATTTCCGCCGCGTGATTCCCGTTGCGTCCGCGTCGTGACTGGACTCCATTACGTGTGGGTGGACGAGTTCCGGTTAAGTAGTATGCTATGAACGGTACGTGGTGTCGCATACTCCCCAGTACGGCTATATGCTTCCACATATTCTATATAGTAGTATATACTCCCGAAGAGCGACGGTCGGCGGGGAGAGACGGCGGCGCGCGGCTCCTCGGCGCCGGATCGGGGCGAAACCGGGACGTGGTTTTAAGTCCTCGTACCGGGAGAACCCGGACGAATGACGCCTCCCACGACCGACGGGCCGCCGGCGCCGACGACCTCCCGGGAGGAGGCGTGGGTGGCTCACGCCGCACTGCTCGACGCCGCGCGGAGCGCGACCGACGACGAGGCACCGTACCACCGCCCGATCGAGTCGTTAGAGCGGGGCGCGGCGCTCGACGACGAGGGCGTCGCCCTGCTCCGCGACGCGCTCGTCGACTACCTCGGCGACGCGCCGGTCCGCGACCGCGCCCCCGGGCGAGCGCTGTTGCGGCGCACGGACGAGGCGACGGACCGGCGGTCGCGGCGAGCGTAGTGACGGCGGTCGCGGCGAGCGTCTCGGTCCGGCGGCTCCGACGGACCGAGTCCCCACGCTACGATCCGACCTCCACCGCCTCGATCAGCAGCTCCGCCACGTCGACGATCTCGATCTGGTCCTCGAAGTCCCCCGTCTTCCGCCCGTCCTCGAACATCGTTGTACACATCGGACAGGCCACGACGAACTTCTCGATCGACGCCCCCGCGTCGGTGTCCTCGACGGCCTCACGGAGGCGCTCCTCGCTCGGCTTGACTTCCTCCTCGTGTTCGGTCCAGAGCCCGCCGCCGCCGCCGCCGCAGCAGAACGAGTCGTCCCGCGACCGGGGCATCTCGTGGAGGTCGGCGCCGGTCGCCCGGATGAGCTCGCGGGGCGCCTCGTACTCGTCGTTGTACCGGCCGAGGTGACAGGGGTCGTGGTAGGTGACGGTGTAGTCCAGCTCGTCGCCCGAGAGGCCGAGCCGGCCCGCCTCGACCAGCTCCTCGACCACCTGCGTCCAGTGGAACACGTCGACCGCGCCGTCAGCGTTCCACGGCTCCTCGCGCTCGAACGGCATCATCGGGTCGTCCGCGAACTCCGCGAAGTCGACCTCGGGGTACTCGTTTTTGATCGTGTTGTAGGAGTGCGGATCGGTACAGACGATGTTCTCGAACTCGCAGTCGGCGAACGTCTCGACGTGGTGGCCGGCGAGTTCGAGGTAGAGGAACTCCTCGCCGATCCGGCGGATGTCGTTGCCGTCCGTCTTCTCGTCGTCAAAGAGGATGCCGAACGACACGTCCGCCTCGTCGAAGAGGCGGGCGAGCGCACGCGCGACCTTCTTGTTCCGATCGTCGAAGCTCGGGTAGTCGCCGACGTACCAGAGGTACTCCACCTCGGTCTCGCGGGCGTCCGGGACCTCGACGCCGTCGAGGTCGTCGGCCCAGTCGCCGCGGGTCGCCTGGGAGTCGCCGAAGGTGTTCCCCTTCTGCATCACGTCTTGGAACACGTCTTGGAGGTTCGAGTCGACCGCCCCCTCGTCGACGAGCTGGCGGTTCATTTTCGTGAAGGAGGTGAGGTGCTCGATGTCGACCGGGCAGGCGTCCATACACGCCATACAGGACATACAGGACTCCATCGACTCGGCGTCGATGACGCCGCCCTCGTCGGCGACGATGGGGACCGTGCCGCCGTCGGTCGCCGCGGGACCGCCTCCGCCGCCCGAGCCGGCCACCGGGTCGTCGCTCACCGACTCGCGGTACGACTTCAGATCGAGGATGACGTTCCGCGGGTCGAGGTTGCGCCCGACCGTGTCGGCGGGGCAGGCGTCAGTACACCGGCCGCACTTCGTACAGGCGTCGCCGTCCATCAGCTCCTTCCAGGTGAAGTCGTCGAGCGACTCCGCGTTCGTGTGGTCGAGGTCCGCGGGGACGTTCGGGAGCCGCGCGCCCGCCTTCTCGTCGCGGGCGACGACGTTGGCGAACGACGAGATCATGTGGAACGGCTTCGCGTAGGGGATCCACGCCACGAACGCGAACGCCAGCAGCGAGTGGCTCCACCAGAGGACGCCGTATATCGCCTCGGCGCCCGCGGCCGTGAGCCCGGCCGACTCCAGCCCGGTCGCGAGCGCCATCCCGACGAAGCTCACCGTCTCGGTCGCCCGCCCCGGCTGGCCGACCATACTCACGCCCTCGACGACGAAGCCGCCGACGCCGAGCAGGAACAGCGTCCACACGAACGCGTCGTCCTCGAAGGAGGTGTGTTTGCCCCACAGCCGCCCCTCGCGCTGCCGGTAGCGGCGGTACGCGGCCATGCCGACGCCGACGACGAACAGCAGGCCGAACGCGTCGACGGCGAACTGGTACGCGAGGTAGAAGTCGCCGACCCAGAAGGACTCGCCCGTGAGCGGACGGTAGAGGTCGATGTCGATCCCGAGGATGGTCGTCGCGACGAGCAGGACGAGGAACCCCCACAGCACGAACGTGTGCATCACGCCGGTGTAGAGGTCCCCGTCGAACTGGTTCTCGTTCGCGAGGACGGTCTTCGTCGCCCCGATCACCCGTCCGGGGAGGTCCGACAGCCGGTCTCGCGGGTCTTCGCTCCCGCGCGCGTACGCCGCGAACCGCGCGTACACGCCGTACAGGAAGACGAGGATCGCGACGACGGCGAGCCAGTAGAACGCGGCCTTCCCCACCGGACCGATGGTCCAGAAGGTTTCGCGGGTGGCCGCCTGTAAGGGAGTCATGATCGATCACCGGGATACGGCCGGGTTAAAACTTGCCACAGCGCAGCGGTCGCCGCGCGGCGTTCGCGCGAATCGAAGGACTCCCGCCGCGGAGGAGATCCCGGTCCGCGCAAGCGACGACGGCTCAGACGGCCCGAAACAGCGCCGCCGCCAGCAGCGCTCCCGCGAGCGCCAGCGCCGGCGCGTCGATTCGGGTGAGCGTCAGCCGCGGCAGCGTCGGGTTCCACGCGAAACAGCGGGCCGAGAGCGCCGTGGAGAGGCGGTCCGCGCGCCCCAGCGTCCGGGTCGCGCCCGCGACGGCGACGCGCTCGATCCGGTCGACGAGCGGGCGTTCGGTGCCGAGCCGGGCCGCCGACGCCTCCCTGACCGCCGTGATCTCCCGCCGGAGAACCGGGAGGAACCGGAAGACGAGCGAGACGCCGACGCCGAGGAACACGCCGGGGCGACCCGGGACGGTCCGCTGGATCGCCGCGCGCGACTCCCGGACCGTCGTGGTACGGACGTACGCCGCGCTGACGACGACGACGAGCAGCACGCGGTAGCTCGACAGCGCCGGGTAGACGGCCGCTCCCGGGTCTATCGCCGGCGGAGACAGCTCGATCGTCGCGACGAGCGGCGCGGCGACGAGGAAGGGGAGGATGACCCTGAACGAGCGGACGACGCCGGCGAGCGACAGCGACGCGAGCCGGGCGACCGCGAGCGCGAGGACGGACAGGACGGCGAGCCCGCGGGGGGTCGTGTACGCGAACGCCGCGGCGGCGAACGCGACCTGAACGGCGATCTTCGCCCGGGGGTCGAGCCGGTGCGCGACAGTCGAGCCGGGGACGTAGCCGATCATCGCGTGTCGGACTCGCCCTCGAGGCGCTCGCTCGCCGGGACGTGGACGTCGAGCGCGGGGAGTTCGGCGCGCGCCGCCTCGGGCGGGGCGTCCAACGCGATCGACCCGTCGGCGAGCGCGATCACCCGGTCACACCGGTCGATCAGGCCGCGCAGGTCGTGAGTGACGACGACGATCCCCGTTCCGTCGGCCGAGAGCGACGCGAGGTGAGACAGCAGCGAGCGACGGGCGGGCTCGTCGAGCCCCGAGAACGGCTCGTCGAGGACGAGGTGGTCCGGCTCCATCGCCAGCGCGCCGGCGACCGCGACACGGGCCTTCTCGCCGCCGGAGAGCGCGTCGATCCGCTCGTCGCCCCGCCCGGCGAGGTTGACCGCGTCGAGGGCGGTCGCCACGCGTCGGTCGATCTCGTCGTGGGACAGACCGAGGTTCTCGGGGCCGAACGCCACGTCGGCCGCGATCGTCGCGGCGACGAAGCTGTCCGCCGGGCGTTGGAACACCATCCCGACCGCCGTCCGCGCCGCGACGAGGTCCGCCTCGGCCGGGACGCCGTTGATCCGGACCTCTCCCTCGGTGGGCGAGAGCAGGCCGTTGAAGTGACGGACGAGCGTCGTCTTGCCGGAGCCGTTCGGGCCGGTGACGAGGAGGAACTCGCCGTCGTCGACGGAGAGCGAGACCGAGTCGAGCGCGACCGCCCCGTCGAACGCGTGCGTGAGGTCGCTGACGGCGATCACGCCGGGTCAGGCAGCCGCGATCGCGTCGTTCTTGACGATGCCGACGGCGGCGGCGATCTTGACCGCCTCGACGGGGACGAAGGCGAGCGAAGAGACGAGGAACGCCTGCCACAGCGACGCGTACCACGGGTCGTACTGTATCACCGCGAAGCCGACCGTGCCGAACCCGTAGATGATCGCGGTCCCGGCGACCATCGCTCCCACGAGGACCGGCGTCGGGACCGCGTCGACCTCGGAGAGGCTCGTCCCGCGGTGGGCGACGAGCCCGATCACTCCCGCGGCGAAGGGGTACGACCAGAGGAACCCGAGCGTCGGGCTGGCGATCAGGTAGCTGATCCCCGCGGTGCCGCCGGAGAAGACCGGCGCGCCGACCGCGCCGGCGGCGAGGTACAGGACCATCGAGAGCGACCCCCACACCGGGCCGAGCATGATCCCCGCGAGGAACACGCCGAGGACTTGGAGCGTGATCGGTACCCCTGCCGAGAGCGGGTTCGGGAAGGAGACGTACGCGAACGCCCCGACGAGCGCCGCGAACAGCGCGGCGCGAGCGAGGTTCGTCGCCGCCTCGTCGCCGACGAGATCGACGGACTCCGTGTTCGTTGCCATGACTCAACGGACTCGTAAACCCACTTCAACGTAGCGGTTTACGAGCTCTGGGCGGGCGGGCAGCGCAGCCGGACGTCGAGTCGAGCACTTCGGGACTCTCTCGATAATCTCCGGATAATAACGTTCATCCCTACCCGGCGTCCACGACGCGAGTATGCCGAAGATAAGCGTCGAGATCCCGGCGGAGCTGCTCGCCGACCTCGACGACCACGTGGGCGACGACGGGAAGTTCGTGAACCGCAGCGACGCGGTGCGCGCGTCGATCCGGAAGACCCTCGACCTGCTCGACGAGATCGACGCCCGCCACGACCGGCTCGACGACGACCCGGGGACGGCGGCGGGGTTGGAGAGGAGCGAGTCAACGGAGGAGACCGATGAGTAGTCGGACGGCGGCCGGCGAGAACGGGCCCTTCCGGACCGACCCGCTGGACCGGACGGCGGTCGCGGCGGTGGCGCTTATCACGCTGTTCACGGTCGCGCTCGGGACCGCGCAGCTCACCGCAGCGAAGGTGCTCGCGCTGCCGCTCCCGTTCGCGCTGCCGGTGGTCGGCGCGGAGATCCTGCTGCCCGGCGCCGCGCTCGCGTACGCGCTCACGTTCCTCGCCTCCGACTGCTACGCGGAGCTGTACGGCCGGCGCGCGACGCAGGTGGTCGTCAACGTCGCGTTCCTCGCGAACTTCCTCGTGTTAGCGCTGGTGTGGTCGACGCTCGCGGCGCCCGGTGTCGACCCCGAGGTGTCCGCCGCCTTCCAGGCGGCGCTCGGACCGGCGGCGAACATCGTCGCGGGCAGCCTGCTGGCGTACGTCGTGAGCCAGAACTGGGACGTGTTCGTGTTCCACGCGATCCGCGACCGCACGGGCGAGGGAATGCTGTGGCTCCGCAACATCGGCTCGACCGCCACGAGCCAAGCGATAGACACCGCCATCTTCGTCGGCGTCGCCTTCTACGCCGCCCCGCTCTTGCTCGGGGTCGGGCCGGTGTTCGACCCGCCGGCGCTGCTCGCGCTCGGACTGGGTCAGTACCTGCTGAAGCTCGCGATCGCCGTCCTCGACACGCCGGTCGTCTACCTGATCGTCGGCGCGGTCCGAGACTGACTGCTTTCGACGGCGTTCGACCGCATTTCGTCGCTTTTCGCCTCGCTCGCTGCTCAAGCGACCGCCAGCGCCCGCGCCGGGCGGTCGGGGAGATCGACCGGGACCTGCTCGAAGGAGTCGCCGGCGTCGCGGGTCACGAAGAGCCCGCGGTTCGAGAGCGCCCAGATCTCGCCGCCGGACCGCCCGGCCGCGAGGACCGCTCGATACGTCCCCTCCCCGGTCGGAACGCCGCGGTCGTCGAGGCGCTCGAACGCGCCCGCGTCGCCCGTCGCCCCCGTCCCCTCGTCCTCCTCTTCCCCGCCGCGACGGTAGCGGTACAGGTGCGCCTCGCCGCGGCGGTGGGCGGCCGTCGCGCCCCGGGCCGCGCTGACCACGGCGGTGTCCGGGTCCCCGGGGTCGACCGCGAGCCCCCAGACGTAGCCGTGGTCGAGGCCGGCGTCGCGGACGCGCCACGAGTCGCCGCGGTCGTCGCTCTCGGCGAAGCCGTCGCCGGCGGCGGCGTAGACGCGGTCGGGGGCGTCCGGGTGCGTCGCCATCGCGTGGGTGTCGCGGCGCGACCCCGGCGGGCGGTCGGTCCACGTCGCGCCGCCGTCGGCCGTCACGGCGAGCGCACCCGCCTCGATCCCGAGGAGCCAGCGGTCCGGATCGGCGGGACAGGGTTCGATCCACCGGACGTGGTGCGTGTCGGGTCGCGGCGGGAACGACCACTCGGACGCCGAGGGGAGGTCGGTCAGCCCGCCGACCAGTGCCGCCGTCTCGCCGCCGTCGACGGAGCGGTACGCGCGCGAGGGCTCCGTGCCGATCCAGACGACCGAGGGGTCGTGCGGGCTCGTCGCGACCGCGGTGACCGCGTCCGGGCCGGACCCCTCGGGACCGAGCGTCGATGCGGCCGCGCCCGCGAACCGCTCGCCGCCGTCGACGGAGCGGAACAGCCCCGCATCGAAGGTCCCGGCGAGGACGCGCGGACCGCGGGTTCCGGCTCCCGCCGCGCCGTCGCCGGGGTCCGCGACGGAGAGACAGTCGACGCGCTGGCCGGAGAGGCGAGTCTCGACCGCGCCGGTCGCGGGGTCGACGATCCGGAGCCCGTCGTCGTACGCCGCGTAGATGCGCATGGTTCGACGTTCGCCGGGAGGGCTCAAAAGCGTACGCCGGTCGCCGAGAGGAACGAGTCGCCTAGGGAGGGCGAGAGTCGTCGTCGGAACCGGGCGCCGGCGCGCCGCGAACCGGGTCCGCGAGCGCAAGAGACTTACCGCCGCCACCCGTGTGAACTGTACGCATGGATCTTCGCGTTCAGGGGGACGTTCCTCCCGACCCGTTTCTCGGCGCCGCGGACCTCTTCGAAACCGAGCGCTCCGTGGAGGCGCCGGTCCGCGTCGTGGTCCGCGAGGACCCCGACGAGCGGACGTGGGCCGGCCACTACGACGACCACCACGTCCTGAACGTCTCCCGGCGGGCCGCCACGAGCGCGATGGCGCGCGAACTGGCGATCCACGAGCTCGCGCACATGGCCCGGTACGAGGAGGGACACCCCTCGCACCTTCAGTCCACGGAGGAGGCGTTGTACCTCGGTCTCTCCGGTGAGAAGGTCGAGCGCCGCAAGCTCGCGCACTGCTACCAGATCGCGAACCACATGAAAGACATCTACGCCGACGACATCACGCTCTCGGTGGCGCCCGCGAACAAGCTCCTCGGCTTCCTCGAATCGACGCTGGCGGCCGCGGTCGCGGACCGCCCCGACGTGTCTCGTACCGGTTCACCGCCGGTGACGGCGGGCGCCGACCCGGAGATCACCGCCGTCAACGCCGCATTCGCGCTCGCCCTCGTGGAGCGACACGACATCGCTGGTCCCGACCACCGCATCTACGACCTCGCGCGCGCGGCCGGCAGCGACACCGACGCCGTCGACGTGGACGCGTTCAAAGCACGGTTCCTGGACCTCGGTCACGACCCCTCGGAGAGCGACTACCGGAAGGCGCTCGTCGCGGCCGCCCGCGCCTACGCCGTTTGAAAGCCGGGGAGGCGTGGGGCTGTGGTGCGGCAGGAGGTTTGGCGGCGGTCTTCGCCGCTTCGGTGATGGCTGTTTATAAGTGAACGGCTGGATATTCTGACGTTCGTACTGACAATCGCGGTCAGCTACCCACAGACAATCGCATCGAACTCCGAAGATGTCGTAGGCCGCGACTATTCCGCGTCGTTCCGAGCGGGCCCGCCCTCGCCGTCCGTCTCCGCCGCCTCGGTCTCGTCGGTCAAGTCGGTGGCCTCGACCGGGGCGCTCGAGTCCGCCGCCCCCGCGTCGCCGTCGAGGACCGTCACGCGCGCGGACATGATGCGGGTGTTGTCGACGCGCTCGATACGGATCCGGATCTCGTCGAACTCGATCTCTTCGCCCTCCTCGACGAGGCGCCCGGCGCGGTTGAACACGAAGCCCGCGAGCGTCTCGAACTCCTCGCCCTCCGGGAGATCGATCCCGAGGATCTCGTTGACCTCGTCGATGTTCACCTCGCCCTGAACGACCGCGACGTTGTCGTCGACGAACTCCACCGGCGCCTCCTCGTCGCCCTCGAGGATCTCGCCGACGATCTCCTCGACCATGTCCTCTAAGGTGATGATCCCCTCCGTGGTGCCGAACTCGTCGATGACCGTCACCATCTGAAGGCGGTTCTCCTGCATCTCCGCGAGCAGCTCGTCCGCGTTCTTCGACTCCGGGACGTGGAGCGTGGGCTTGACGACGCGCTCGAGGGAGGGCTGGCCCTCGGAGTAGCGCAGTTCGCGGACCAGATCGCGCACCGTCACCACGCCGATGATGTTGTCGAGGTTCCCCTCGTAGACGGGGACGCGCTCGTGGTCGGCCTGGATACACGTCTCGATCGCCTCCTCGACGGAGTCCTCCTTCGCGACCGCGGTGACGTCGAGCCGCGGCGTCATCACCTCCTTGGCGATGGTGTTGTTGAACCGGAAGATGCGGTCGAGCATCTCCCGCTCCTCCTCCTCGATGACGCCCTCGCGCTCGCCCGTCTCGATGATGTCCTGGATCTCGTCGCGGGTGACGTACGTCGACTCGATGGCCGCCGAGCCGCCGATGACGCTGTTGACGCCCTTGACGATGTAGTCGAAGAGGACGACGAGCGGGTAGAGGGCGTACTCGGAGGCCTTCAGCGGGCGGGCGATCCGCAGCGCCCACGACTCGGTGTTCTCGACGGCGTACGACTTGGGCGCGCTCTCGCCGAAGATCAGCACGAGCGTCGTGATCCCGAAGGTCGTCGCCAGCACCGACTGCCCCCGCGAGAGGTAGATCCCGAACAGCGCGGTGGCGATGGAGGTCATCGCCACGTTGACGATGTTGTTCCCGACGAGGATCGTCACCAGCAGGCGGTGGGGGTTCTGTTTCATGTCGCGGATCGTCTTCGCCCCCGTCACCCCCTCGTCGACGAGGCTATCGATGCGGTGTTGCTGCAGCGAGAACATCGCGATCTCGGACGAGGAAAAGAACGCCGAGAGCCCGATGAGAAGCATAATCGCAACGACACCGAGGGCGGTCACGACCTCTTGACCCGGCATCGGTATCTGGAGGACATCGACCACCGGCGCACTAGACGACAAGCCCATGTTCGTTTGTCATCCGTCGGCCCGCGATTAAAGCGTTCCCTTCGACTAACCCGGAAGCGACCCGACCGCCGCGGAAACGGTCGCCGTGCCGCACACCCGAGCGCGCCCACCGGTGCGCGCGGTGCCCCGAATCGTCGCCGACTCGGATCCGCCGACACCGAGGGTGCCGCTGCCGACACGATTACCCGTCTCGCGGGCGAATCGCGAGGCATGACCGAGCCACAGATCACCCTGTACCGGCTCCAAGCGTGTCCGTACTGCGAGCGCGTGGTCCGGACGCTGAACGAACTCGACGTGGCGTACCGCTCCCGATACGTCGAGCCGATGCACTCGGAGCGCAACGTCGTCAAGCGCGTCTCCGGCGCGCGGAGCGTCCCGGCGATCGTCGACCGCGAGACGGGCGTGACGATGTCCGAGAGCGCGAACATCGTCGAGTACCTCCGCGGCACGTACGGCGACGCGGCGGCCGACGGCGGCCGCGCGGTCGACGCCGAGGGAGGTGCCTGAGATGCCCGACTTCGACGTCGTCTCTCTCCCGGAGACCGACCACGTCGAGGAGGGCGACGCGGCGCCCGACTTCACCCGCCCGCTCGTGAACGGCGAGTACTGGGAGGACCGCTCGCTCGCCGACGTCGTCGACGGGCCGACGCTCCTCCTCTTCCACCCGATGGACGGCGCGTTTCAGGGGACGTACCTCTACAACACGGTCGACGACCACGGGTGGAGCGACGAGGTCGACGTCCTCGGCGTCTCGATCTCGACGCCGTACGCCCACAAGCGCCTGCTCGCCGACCGCGGCGACGGCGTCCGCATCTTCTCTGACCCGGGCGCGGGCGTGATCGAGGAGTACGGCCTCGCGCACGACATCGACGGCATGACGGGGGTCACGGAGAGTCGTCCCGCCGTCTTCCTCCTCGACGCCGACCGAACCGTCGAGTACGCGTGGGTCGCGGGCGAACACCCCGCGTTCCCCGACGCCGAGGCGATCGACGACGCGGTCGCGAACCTCGTCGACTGATACCCTCGCGCTCCGCGGCCGCGTCGTCTCCCGGCGGGCGTCGGTGGGGGCGGCAACGTCCACTCGTCACGCTTTTTCAACTCGGCACCGAATAGCCGCACGTGACCGCCGATACGAGCGACGACGGACCGGACCGATCCGACGAGCTGCGCGCGGCGGCCGCCGCCGTCGACCGCGGCGACCTCGTCGTCTACCCGACCGAGACGGTGTACGGGCTCGGCGCGGACGCGCTCGATCCCGACGCCGTCGAGCGCGTCTTCGACCTGAAGGGCCGCGACCGGTCGAATCCGCTCTCGCTCGGCGTCGCGAGCGTCGACGACGCCCTCCGCCACACCCGCCCGACGGAGCGGGCGGTGGCGTTCGCCCGGGCGTTCCTCCCGGGGCCGGTGACCGTCGTCGTCGAGCGCGGCGACGGCGTGCCGGACGCGCTCACCGCCGGCCGCGACCGCGTCGGGATCCGCGTGCCGGACCACGACCTCGCGCGGGCGCTCATGGCCGAGACCGGTCCCCTCACGGCGACGAGCGCCAACGTCTCCGGGACCGGCAGCGTCACCGACCTCGGCGACCTCGACGACCGGGTCCGCGACGGGGTCGCCGCCGTGATCGACGGCGGCGAGACGCCCGGCACCGAGAGCACGGTCGTCGACCCCGAGGCGGGGACGATCCACCGCCGCGGGGCGATGGCGGGCGCCATCGAGGCGTGGCTGGCGGACCCGCCGGTAGACGGGTAGAAGCGCCGGCGAGAAGCGGTCGGCGCGTTAGACGGAGAGGTCGCCCTTCGCCTTGATCACGTCGAGGTCCCCGGCGTCGACCGTCTCGACGTCGAGCCAGTGGGGGACGTACTCGCGTTTGTCGTAGGCGTCGCGCTCGTCCTCGGTGCCGACGGTACACCATAGCTGGGGCTCGTCCGGGCCGTGCCAGCCCCCCTGGACGTTGATGCCGAAACAGACCAGCTCCTCGCCGTCGTGCTCGATCACCGCGTCCTTCCGGATGTCGGGGTCGCCGCGGATGATGAGGTGTTTCATGTGCCGGCGTTTGCGTGTTCCGGGCTTAATCGCTTCGATACCGCGAATCGACGGGCGTCGGGGCGCGACCGCGAACGTCGATTCCGATCAGCCGGAGTAGTAGTACTCGCCGTCGCGCTTCTGCTGGCTGTCGAGCTGTGAGCCCGGCTTATTGATCCGGGGGCGTCCGGTGCGCTCGTCGCGGCGGAAGGTGATCTCGAGGTCGGCGAGGAACTCGTTCATGCCGTCGCGCATGTCCTGCGGCGGCGCCGCGCGGCCGCGCTCGGCCGGCTCGCCGTCGAACACCATCAGCCGGTCGGCCAGCAGGTCGATCATGTAGATGTCGTGGTCGATCACCATCACCGTCGCGTCGTGGTTCTCGGCGTACCGGCGGATCGCCGTCGTCGCCCGGACGCGCTGCTCCACGTCGAGGTGGGCCGAGGGCTCGTCGAGCAGGTAGAGATCGGCGTCGTCGGAGAGACAGGCCGCGATGGCGACGCGCTGACGTTCCCCGCCAGAGAGATCCGAGAGGTTCTGCTCCATCACGCGCTCCAACTGGAGGGGCTGGGCGATCTCGGTGTTCCAGTAGGAGGAGCCGAACTCGTCGGTGATCGACGAGAGGAACGCGTCGACCCGCATGTGCTGGTCGATGTCGATGTACTGCGGCTTATAGGAGATGTCGAGCGCGAAGTCGAGCTCGCCCTCGTCGGGCTCCAAGTCACCCGTGAACAGCTGCGCGAGCGTGGACTTCCCGATCCCGTTCGGGCCGACGACGCCCAACACCTCGGAGCGGTTGATCTCGCCGCCCTCGACGCGGAGCTCGAACTCGCCGTCGCCGTACGACTTCCGCAGGTCCGGGTACTCGATCAGCGTCTCGCTCCGGGAGGCGACCCGCGGCGCGTGCTCCTCGAAGGTGATCGCCGACGGGCGGATCCGCATGTTCTCGTTGTCGAGGTACCCCTTCAGGTACTCGTTGATCCCCTTCCGCACCGACTTCGGGTCGGTGATGACCCCGTACGCGCCGGGCTCCCCGTACGCGACGTGGAGGGTGTCGGCGAGGAGGTCGAGGATGGCGAGGTCGTGTTCGACGACGAGCATCGACCGGTCGGCCGCGTCGTCGTCGGCGAGCTCGCGGATGAGCCGGGCGACGATCATCCGCTGGCCGATGTCGAGGTACGGCGTGATCTCGTCGAGGAAGTAGAAGTCGGCGTCACGTGCGAGGCACGCCGCGATGGCGACGCGCTGGAGCTCGCCGCCCGAGATGGAGTCGATATCCTGGTCCATCACCGGGCGGATGTTGAGGCGGTCGACGAGATCGTCGAGCGCGCCGCGCTCGTCGGTCCGCTCCAGGAGTTCGCGGGTGTTCCCGTCGAACTGGTTCGGGATCTGGTCGACGTACTGCGGCTTGCGCGCGACCGTCACGTCGCCGTCGCGGAGCGATTCGAGGTAGCTCTGGATCCCGGTGCCGCGGAAGCGGTCGAGGACGCGCTCCCAGTCGCCGTCGGCGGCGTGGTCGCCGAGGTTCGGGACCATCTCGCCGGCGAGCGCGTGGACGGCCGTGGACTTCCCGATCCCGTTCGGACCGAGGATACCGGTGACGCTGCCCGGCTCCGGCGTGGGGAGGCCGTACAGCGAGAAGGCGTTGTCGCCGTAGCGGTGGACCGGGTCGTCGTCGAGTTCGGAGGGGAGGTTGATGATCTCGATGGCGTCGAACGGGCAGGAGTTGACGCAGATGCCGCACGTCTCGCCGAGACAGATCTCCTCGGAGATGTGGATCTGGTCCGGATCGCCTTCTTCGGCGTCCTCGCCGCGCTCCGTGATACACTCCTTGCCCGTCCGGTTAGGCGGGCAGTCCTTCATACACTCGTAGTTACAGCGGTCGGGCTGACACCGGTCGAGGTCCACGACCGCGATACTGTCGTCCGCCATCTCAGACCCCCAGTTCGACGCCGGACGTCAGGAAGACGGTGTAGCTGATGAACCAGAGGGTGAACGTGAGAAACGCGACGTAGAGGTTGTCTTTGACGCCGAAGTCCCCGACGCCGACCGCTTTAAATATCGGGTACTGCGCGATGACGAACGCCCCGAGCACGAACACCGCGGTCGTGCTCGCGGCGGAGGCCGGATCGGTGCCGACGTAGACGGCCGAAACGACGCCGGCGGCGATCCCGGCGAGACAGCAGATGGTCGTGACGACCACGCCGCGCGCGTGGTCGGAGAGGCCCGAGTCGTCGCTCATGCCTTCGGATCCGCGAGCGCCCGTGAAAAGCCGTTCGTTCCCGCCGCCGGCCGCGACCGCGACGGGAGTACCGCGGGGACATCCGCCGGGTCGGTCCGGCGCGCGTCGCCCCGGCCGAGGCGCGCGCGAGCCGAATCGCTGACTGACTGGTCAGTCCAGCGGGGAGAAATAGGGCCATATTGCCGGTTTGTACCGCGAAAAGCGGCGTATATCTCCGGTATGCGGCGGTTCAGCGGCAATGCTCCATCAACATTTATGAGCGTGTGCGGTTTCGAATCGTAACGATGGAAGGAACTCAAACGGAGGGCCTCGACGACCTCCCGCCGAGCGCCAAACTCGTCTTCAAGGTGCTCGAGTACAACGGACCGTTGACCCAGAAGGGGATCGTCCAAGAGTCGATGCTGTCGGCCCGCACCGTCCGGTACGCGCTCGAACGGCTCGAGGGGATCGGCGTCGTCGACGAGGACGTCTACTTCGCGGACGCCAGGCAGAACCTCTACAAGCTCACGGAGCCGGCTCAGGAGTTCACCGCCGACGAGAGCGAGGCCTCCTGTACGGCCGACTGACGGGATCTTCCGATCGTCGGTGCGGTTCCGATCGCCCCCCTTCTCGCGGCGGCCCGATGCGGTCCCTATGACTCCGGACGCTCCGCGCCACGTGCGCCGCTGACGGCGGTCGCGATCGTGAGGACGACCGCGACCGACAGCGCCGAGGTCGCCGCCAGCACGAACGCCAGCAGGAGGAACCAGACGTCCGGTCCGAAAAGCGGGTACTCGCGCGTGTCGATCACGGGGCCGAGCAGTTCGAGGGTCCTGACGAGGTACAGCAGGACCGCGAGCAGCGCGCCAGCCGCCGCCCCCACTCGGACGTTGCGGTAGAACGACAGCGACTCAAGGAGAACCAGCATCGGGGGCTTCGAACTGTCCTCGCTCACGGGTAGCCGTACGGTCGGCGGCCGCAAAGAGTCATCGGAACGCGACCGAGGCCCCCGGAAGCGGGGGGCGACGAGGCCGATTCGAAGCGGACGGGCGGCCCGTTGACCGAGCCTCGACGACACGGGGAGAGGATATCCTACACGATCGAAACGGACGTATGAAGGCCTGACAGCGTCAGTGACAGTCGTAAAGTGGATCGGCGGGAGAGGAGGCGTATGGCCAAACTGGTGCTGTCCGCGTTCCCGATGATAGACCCGGAGACGTACCGCGAGGTGCTCGCGGACGCGGTCGACGAGCCGGTCGAGATCGAAGTCGCGGAGCTGGGCTCGACCGAGCGGCTGATCGACGCGGCCTCGGGGGCCGACGCTGTCGTCACCGACATCAACACGCCCGTCACGGAGGCGGCGCTCGACGCCACGGACCTCGACGTCGTGGTCCGGTCGGCGGTCGGCGTCGACAACATCAACGTGGAGGCGGCCGCGGAGCGCGGCGTCACCGTCACCCGCGTCCCGGACTACTGTACCGACGAGGTCGCGACGCACTCGGTGACGCTGCTCCTCGCGTGCCTGCGGTCGCTGAAGCCGTACGACGACGCCGTCGCGGGCGGCGGGTGGAGCTGGGAGGCCGGCGCGCCGATCCGGCGCGTGAGCGCGTCGACCATCGGGCTGCTCTCGTTCGGGCCGATCGCGCAGCGCGCCGCCGAGCAGCTCTCCGGGTTCGACGCGGACCTCGTCGCGTACGACCCGTTCGTCGGTGCCGACGAGATGGCCGAGTACGGCGTCGAGGAGGTCGATTTCGAGGCGCTGTTCGACCGGGCCGACCACGTCGGTGTCTACGCCCCCCTGACGGACGCGACCCGGGGAATCGTCGACGCTGACGCGCTGGCGCGCCTCGACGAGGACTCGGTCGTCGTCAACGTGAGTCGCGGTCCGGTCGTCGACGCCGACGCGCTGCTCGACGCCCTGGAGGCGGACGAGATCAAGGCCGCCGGCCTCGACGTGCTCGCCGAGGAACCGCCAGAGGACGACCCACTCGTCGGGCGCGACGACACGGTCGTCACGCCGCACGCGGCGTGGTACAGCGAGGAGGCGAAGGACGACCTCAACCGGAGCGGCGCGGCGGACGTGGCGGCCGTCCTCAACGGCGAGACGCCGGCCGGCCGGGTCGACCCCGACGCGGACTGGCTGTAGTTCGGCGCCGTCGACGGCGCAGGTGCTCCGTCTACAGGCGGTCGAGGGCGTCGAAGTCGTCGTCGTCCGAGTCGCCCGCCTCGTCGAGAACCGGCGAGTCGCTCCCGCCGTCACCGTCGGGGTAGTTCGCGTCGAGCCCCGCAGCCAAGCCGACCCCGAGGTCGTAGGTGTCGCGGACCGTCTGCGCGAGGACGCCGTCGCGGTCGAAGACGACGTAGACGGCGACGAACTCGTACTCCGCGGGGCGCAGCACGAACACCTCCCGCGGGTCGTCGTCGTCCCGCGAGTCGTTCACCCGCGCGACGAGCGGTTCGATCGGGAGCCGCCCGGTTCGGACCTCCTCGAAGGTGTCGCTGCCGGGCGCATCGGCGAAGAGGTAGAGCGCGCCGTTCGGATCGCCGTCGTTCGACCGGGTCGTGATCGAGCCGACGGGCTCGCCGTCCGCGCGGATCTGTCGCCACGTCTCGACGGCCGCCTCGAACATCCCCTCCACGTCGTCGGCGAAGCGGAACCGGGTCTCGCGGACGACCTCGACCTCGCGGAATCGCGCGGAGCCGTCGGTCCACGCCAGCGTCGCGTCGACGACGAAGCCGGGACGGAGCGCGTCGACGGCGTCCGCGAGGTCGCCGTCGTATCCCTCGGCCGTGGCGTACAGCGGGTCGTACCGGTCCGCGGCGTCGGGGTCCGTCGGATCGACCGGCTCGTCGGCGAGTTCGACGAGGACGAACTCCTCGGCGTCGTCGACGCCGCTCCGAGCCGCGTCGTCGTCGATGTCCGGCCGCTGGCGCCGGTCGTGGACGCGGAACCGGCCGCTCGTCGTCGGGTTCATGCCCGAGGGAACGGGTGGCGGGCGGAAAAGACGGTCGGAAGCGGGCGCCGAAACCGGCGTCGGCCGACCGCGGATCCGTGTCGTTATGGGGCGGGCGGCCCAATGAACCGGTAAATGGGGATCCTCGAGGACAAGTCGAACGCCCGGCTCTTCTACAAGTACCTCTCGAAGGTGTACGACCAGATCAACCGCTTCAACTGGAACGAGGAGATGCGCGCCGAGGCGCTCTCGTGGCTGGAGTTCGGCGACGACCCGACGGTGCTCGACGTCGGCTGCGGCACCGGGTTCGGCACCGAGGGACTGTTAGAGCACGCCGACGACGTCCACGGCCTCGACCAGAGCGTCCACCAGATGGAGAAGGCGTTCGAGAAGTTCGGGAAACACGACCGCGTCGACTTCTATCGCGGCGACGCCGAGCGGCTCCCGTTCCGCGACGACGCGTTCGACGTGGTCTGGTCGTCCGGCTCGATCGAGTACTGGCCGAATCCCGTCGAGGGGCTCCGCGAGCTCCGCCGCGTCGCGAAGCCCGGCGGACAGGTGCTCGTCGTCGGTCCGGACTACCCGAACAACCCGATCCTCCAGCGGGTGGCCGACGCGATCATGCTGTTCTACGACGCCGACGAGGCCGACCGGATGTTCGAGGCCGCCGGCTACGAGGAGTACGAACACCACATCCAGCAGGCGACGCCGCAGAGTCCGCGAGCGATCACGACCGTCGCTCGCGTTCCCGGCGGCGACGGAACGGACGACGGGTCGGGTTCGACCGCCGCCAACGCGGAACCCTCGGCGCCCGACGCCGAGTGAGAGCGCGGTTCCCGCGTCGCGCTCGCTTCAGCCCGCTTCGACGGACGCCTCCAGCGACGCGACCGGCTGCCCGTCGGCCGTGATGTCGACGGTGACCGTCCGGCCGGGTTCGAGCGTCGGATCGTTGGTGTCCGCGACGCGGAACGTCGCCGTCTCCCCGACGCGCAGCGTGTCGTCGCCGGCGGCGTTGAACGGACCGGTCGGCCCGGGGTGAAACCCGGCGGCCGAAAAGAACGGGAGCGGCGGCTGTTCGTCGAGCGGTTCGCCGTCGATGCTGACGCGGATCGTCACGGCCGAGACGTCGATCGGGTCGCCGCCGCGGTGATCGATCGCGATCCGATCGTCGGTCGCCGACAGCGACAGCACCGCCGACGGCGGCACCGTCGCGCTGGGACCGTCGAGCGCGGCGGCCGCGACACCGCCGGCCAGCACGACCGTGATCGCGATGAGCAGCACGCCCGCGACGGGCGCCATTCCCCGGCGGCGACGAGCGGCTGGTGGCACGGCGGTCCTGCGGCGGTTCCGTACAAAAGGGTCGGCCCGGGCGGCGGCGAGCGGGGGCGGAAACGCGGGCCGGAACGGGCGGTCCGGACCGGCGGAGACGATCCGGCCGACCGGTCACTCGTCGCCGACCGGCCTCGGGGTCGTCAGGGGTTCGATGTCGTCGAGAACGACGACGTACGGCTCGTCGACGACCGTGATCCGGTACGGCTCGGCGGGCGAGAGCGTCCGAACGACGCCGGCCCCGTCGGTGGTGCCGATCGCCCGACTGTCTCCCCCGCCGACGGACTTCGTGACGGTGACATCGGGGACCGGTTCGCCCGTCTCGTCGTCGAGGACGGTGACGGTCACCGGGCCGCCGGGGTAGGTCCGCTCGACGGTGACGTTGAACCCGTCGCCGGATGCGGTGACCGGTTCGCTGTCGGGGAACGCTGTCAGGCCGACCCGCTGGTGTTCGACGAACACCTGTTCCGTCCCGCCGCTGACGAACGTCTGGAGGGTGCCGAACTCGTGCGGGATCGTGATACGCTGGACCGAGCCCGCGCCGAACGCGTCGGGCTGGCGGAGCGCGGCCGTCTCAGGGTAGGCCGCCTCGGTCATCTCGATGGCCGCGTCGTTCGAGATGTCGCTGCCGCCGCGGTCCCAGCGGCCCGTGCGGAAGACCTCGCGGACGTACTCGTCCTCGACGACGGTCGCGAGCACGACGGCGCCCTGGCTCGACGCGACGTAGATGTCGCTCGGGGCGGACTGCCCGCGGGCGATGGCGAGGGCGCGGTCGCGGACCGGCCCCTCGTACACCTGTAGCGCCACCTGAAGCTCGTCGAGCCGACCGGGAGAGCTGAAGTCCTCCGTCGCGTCGGCGAGCGCGTCGATCGCGTCGAGCCGCTCGTCGTACTCCTTAGCGGTCGCCGCCACACGGACGAGTTCGTCGAGCAGTTCGCGGTCGGTGATCTCGCCGTCGGCGTGCGAGCTGAAGGCCTCCGACTGGCGGCTGTACAGCGCCACCTCGGCGCGCTCGACGCGGTTGATCTCCGCGAGGATCTGCTGTTGGCGCTCGACGTTCGTCTCGGTGCGCTCGATCCGGTCGACGACGGCCGCCGTCTCGAAGGCGGCGTCGGCGTCGGCGGTCGCGAACCCGAGCGACGATCCGAGGTCGGGGCCCCGGGTGGACGTGCTGACGCGCGTCGCCGCGCCCGACGGCGTCGAGAGCGTCCGGAGCGTGAGGTTCGCCGTTTCGATCTGCGGCGCGAGTTGGCTGGGGGTCGACGGGGAATCCGCCGAGGAGGCGAGATCGACGGACCGTGACGGGGATGTGGAGGGCGAGACGGGATCAACGGACTGCGCCGGGCCGGAAGGCGGGACGGAGGCGGCGGGCCGCGCCGGCTCTGAGGCGGGCGAAGCGCCGTCGGAGGCGGCGACGCCGGGGCCGGCGACGCCGGCGACCGGCGCCACGAGCAGCAGGACCGCGACCGCGGCGATCGGGAGGGCTCTCATCGTCTGCTGGTTCGCCCCGCGATACAAAAAATCCACCCACTGCGGTCGGTCACCGGCGCCGTGCGGGTCGGTGTCGCGGTCGACGGCGCGTCCGGCCGCGGACGTGAGTGGGAGTTCGACCGCGTTTCCCGTCGAAAAACAGCGTATGGAAAGCGTTTTGCCCGGCGCGCGAGTGGCCGGAGACGTATGCGGAACCCCGCCCTGCGCGCGTTCTTGGTCGCGATCGTCGCGCTCGCGTTGCTCGCGAGCGCCGGCGGCGCGGTCACCGGCGCGACGACGGCCCCCTCTCCCCTCGACGCGGAGGTCGCCCCGAACCACGCCGGGCCGCTCGACGGCTCGACCGACGTTCGGGGGTCTCTCGGCGGGGAATCAGCGGTTCGCCAACAGACCGACGACGCGATCACCTCGCCGTCGACGACCCGTATCCGACTCGCGTTGAACCCGGACCGGAGCGCCGACTGGACCGTCGCGGTGCGGTACTCGCTGGCCGACGAGAACGAGACCGACGTGTTCCGCACGGCCGGCGAGCGCTTCCGCGGCGGCGAGATCGGGCCGAACGCCGCGCTGTTCGAGGGATTCCGTCGGGAGGCGAGCCGCACCGTCGACCGGTCGATGTCTATCGAGGGCGTCGAGCGGGAGGTCGAGGTGTACGAGGACCCGAGCGAGTTCGACGTCGCCACCGAAGACGCCGTCGCCGTCGGTGAGTTCCGCCTGCGGTTCACCTGGACCGAGTTCCTCGCACAGGACGGCGAGAGCCTGATCCTCGGGGACGCGCTGACGACGCCGGGCAACGAGACGTGGCTGCGTAGCCTCGAGGCGAGCCAGACCCTGGAGGTGGCGACGCCGGAGGGGTACGCCGTCACCGGAACGCCGAGCACCGCCGTGACGCAGCTCTCCGACGGCGACGTGATAATCGAGGGCCCCCAGACGTTCGAGAGCGGCGACCCGGTACGGATCGTGTACGAGCCCGCCGGGGCGGGCGCTCCGTGGGGAATGCTGGCGGCCGCGATACTGCTCGGGGCCACGCTCATCGCCGGCAGCGTCGTCGGGTACCGCCGGATCACCGCCGAGGAGGACATCTCGGACGAGTCAGCCGCGACCTCCGAGACCGCGGACCCCGGCGGCGCCGACCGGAAGCCGATCGGTGCCGGCGACGGCGGTCCGGAAGACGACGGTTCGGGGGACGACCCCGGCGATTCCGTCGGAAAGGGGGAGGACGGCGACGACGGGCCGGACCTCTCGCTGCTCTCGGACGAGGAACGCGTCGAGCGGCTCCTCGACGAGAACGGCGGCCGGATGCGGCAGGCAGACATCGTCGCCGAGACCGGGTGGTCGGACGCGAAGGTCTCGCAGCTGCTCTCGGCGATGGCCGACGAGGGGCGCGTCGAGAAGCTCCGACTCGGCCGCGAGAACCTCATTTCGCTGCCCGACGGCGAGGACGAGACGGGCGGCGACGGCGAGGAGTAGGCGGAAGCGGCGACACCGAGGAGACAGCGACGGCGGCGACAGCGCCCGTTCGAGCGCCGAGCGCTGACCCGCGGAAGCGGAAACCGCCGGTCCGTCCTCGCCCGTTCCGAAAACCATTACAGGGCGAGCGACCGAGTAACGATCATGAAAGTTCTGGTGACCGTCAAGGAGGTCGCGGAGGCGGACGACGACTTCGCGATCGAGGGGACCGACATCGCCGAGTCCGACCTCGAGTACGATCTCAACGAGTGGGACGACTACGCCGTCGAGGCGGCGGTCCAGCTGGCCGAGGCCGGGATCGCGGACGAGGTCGTGACCGTCACCGTCGGGCCGGAGCGCTCGGAGGAGACAATCCGGATGGCGCTCGCGAAGGGCGCCGACCGCGCGGTCCGCGTCTGGGACGACGCGCTGGACGGCGGGTTCGCCGACGTCGCCTCGAAGGTCGAGCTGTTCGAGGCGGTCGTCGCGGAGGAGGAGCCGGACCTGATCCTCGGGGGGGTCCAGGCGGCCGACACCGGGTTCGGCGCGACCGGCGTCGCGCTCGCGGAGCGGATCGGCTTCGAGCACGCCGCGGTCGTCAACGACCTCGACGTCGACGCGGACGCGGGGGTGGCCCACGTCCACCGCGAGCTGGAGGGCGGGGTCGAGGAGCTGACCGACGTCGACCTCCCGGCGGTGTTGACCGTCCAGACCGGGCTCAACGAGCCGCGGTACGCGAGCCTCCGCGGGATCCGGCAGGCACAGCGGAAGGAGATAGCGGTGAAGGCGCTGTCCGACCTCGGGCTGACGGCCGAGGACGTCGAGAGCGCGCTGACGCTCACCTCGATGTACGAGCCGGAGAGCGAGTCGGACGCGGAGATCATCGAGGGGGACGCCGGGGAGTCCGCGGGTCGCCTTGCCGAGGTCCTCCGTGACAAGGGGGTGAGCGCGTAATGAGCGTGCTCGTCGCCGCCGAACACCGCCGGGGAGAGCTCCGCGACGTCTCGTACGAGGCGATCACCGCCGGCCGAGAGCTCGCCGACGCGCGGGGAGTCGACCTCCACGTGGCGGTCGTCGCGGGCGACGTCGACGCCTTCGCGGAGGAGCTGAACCGCGAGGGGGTCGACGCGATCCACGCCGTCGCCGACGGCGAGGAGTTCGACCACAACGCCTACCGAGCGGCGGCCTCGACGCTGGCCGACCGCGTCGACGCCGGGGCGGTGGTGCTGCCGAACTCCGTCAACGGGCTCGACTACGCGCCCGCCCTCGCCGAGAGCCTCGGCGTCCCGCTGGTGACCGACGCGGTCGGGATCGAGTACGACGACGGGCTCACCGTCACCCGCGAGATGTACGGCTCGAAGGTCGAGACGACGGTCGACGTCGAGGGCGACCGGTTCGTCCTCACGGTCCGGGGCGGCGAGTGGCCGCCCGCGGAGGGCGTCGGAGACGCGACGGTCGAGACGGCCGACATCGACCTCCCCGAGTCGGGAGCCCGCGTCACCGGCTTCGAGGAGGTCGGCGGCGGCGACGTCGACATCGCGGACGCCGACGTGCTCGTCTCGGTCGGCCGCGGCATCGAGGAGGAGGAGAACATCGAGCTCATCGAGGACCTCGCGGACGCGCTCGGCGCGACGCTGTCCGCCTCTCGACCGATCGTCGACAACGGTTGGCTGCCGAAGAACCGGCAGGTCGGACAGAGCGGGAAGGTCGTCACGCCGGACGTGTACATCGCGGTCGGCATCTCCGGCGCAGTCCAGCACGTCGCCGGCATGAAGGGGTCGGACACGATCGTCGCGATCAACACCGACCCGAACGCGCCGATATTCGACATCGCCGACTACGGGATCGTCGGCGACCTCTTCGACGTGGTGCCCGAACTCATCGACGAGTTCGCGTAGGCGGACCCCGGAGCCGGCGGCAACGCTCTTGTATCGCGGCGGAGTACCGAACGTTCTGACGGCGTTCGCCGTCCCGTCACGATGATCCCGATCCGCACCAGCGTTCCGACCGTCGACGAAGCGGAGGCGCTGCTCGCCGGAATCCGACGGACAGTCGACATCGAGGCGGACGGCGCGGCCGCGGCCCTAGCCGACGAGGAGCCGGATCCGGGCCTCCTCGAGATCGTCTCGGGCCCGTTCGCGTCCGTCGCCGATGTCGACGAGCGGCTGGCGCGGACCGAGTCGTACCTCCGCGAGCGCGGCGACCGGCGCGCGGTGTTTCTCACGGTGTACAGCCGGATGACGGCGACCGTCCGGACCGCGATCGACGACGGCGCGTTCGTCGACCCGGAGTGGGCCGCGTCGTACCTCGTCGCCTTCGCGGAGCGCTACCGCCGGGCGCTGGCGGCGTTCGAGCGCCGCGCGTTCGAGTCGCTCCCGCGACCGTGGCTGATCGCCTTCACCGCCGCGGTCCGCGGCGAGTCGCTCGTCGCGCAGGACGCCCTGCTCGCGATCAACGCGCACATCACCTACGACCTCACGTACACGCTCGGTGAGGTCGAAATCGACCCGGACCGCGATGTCAAGCGCGAGGACCACGACCGCATAAACGCGATCCTCGCCCGGCTCGTCCAGACCGTACAGGACGTCCTCGTCGAGGCGTACGCTGCGGTCGGGATCGCCGGGGTCGACCGGCTGCTCGATCCCCTCGACGACCGGTTGGCCCTGCTCGGCCTGAAGGGCGCTCGGGAGTTCGCCTGGCGGAACGCCGTGTTACGCGCCGACCTCCCAGCGTGGCTCGGGGAGCGATACGTCGACTGGCGCGCCGAGACCGTCGCGACTGGCGCCGCGGCGGCCGTCCTCGCGCCGGATGTAGACGCCGACGCGACGGGGCGCCTGCGAGAGGCGGAGGACGGCGGCGACGCGGCGAGCGCGTTCCGCGAGGCGGTCCGACGGCGGATGTAGCGACGAGAGAAACACTGATGACGGTCCTCGCGGATATGACGACTATGCCACATATCCGGGGGACGGTCCACGGCGTCGCCGCGATGGTGACCCTCGTCGTCGGGTCGATGCTGACGGACGCGATCCGCGAGGAGTACGAGCTGTTCGCGCAGATCGCGGCGACGACGACGCACCTGCTCATCGACGTCGCGGAACTGCCGGTGTCGCGAGAGATCGCGGCGGTGGTCGTCCCCGTCGGCGTGCTGATGGGAGTCTGGGTGTTCGCGTACGAGCTCCAGCGGCTGCTGCGGGCGGAGTGAGAGCCCGGTCTCGGTTCGTTTATCACCCCGCCGACCCTCGGATCGGGCAATGAGCGAGGCCGACGAGCAGCCGGCTGCGACCGCGACGGGCCGGGAGATCTGGATCGAGAAGTACCGGCCGCAGACGCTCGACGACATCCACGGGCAATCGGAGATCGTCGAGCGGCTCCAGAGCTACATCGCGCAGGACGACGTGCCGCACCTGCTCTTCTCGGGGCCCGCGGGCGTCGGGAAGACGACCGCGGCCACCGCCATCGCCCGCGAGATCTACGGCGAGGACAACTGGCGCGGCAACTTCCTCGAACTGAACGCCTCCGACCAACGCGGCATCGACGTCGTCCGCGACCGGATCAAGGGGTTCGCGCGCTCGTCGTTCGGCGGCGACTTCCGGATCGTGTTCCTCGACGAGTCCGACAGCCTTACAGATGATGCACAGGCGGCGCTCCGCCGCACGATGGAGCAGTTCTCCGACAACACCCGGTTCATCCTCTCGTGTAACTACTCGTCGAAGATCATCGACCCGATCCAGTCGCGCTGCGCCGTCTTCCGGTTCTCGCCGCTGTCGGACGAGGCGGTCGGCGGGATGGTCCGCGAGATCGCGTCCGCGGAGTCGATCGAGGTGACCGACGCCGGAGTCGACGCCTTGGTGTACGCGGCCGACGGCGACATGCGCCGCGCGATCAACTCGCTTCAGGCGGCGGCGACGACGGGCGACGTGGTCGACGAGGAGGCGGTGTACGCGATCACGGCGACCGCCCGCCCGGAGGAGATCGAGTCGATGGTGACCGACGCGCTGGAGGGCGACTTCGCTCGCGCGCGCTCGACGCTCGACACGCTGCTCACGGAGACGGGGATGGCCGGCGGCGACGTGATCGACCAGCTCCACCGCTCAGTCTGGGAGTTCGACCTGAACGAACGCGAGGCGGTGCGGCTCATGGAGCGCATCGGCGAGGCCGACTACCGGATCGCCGAGGGCGCCAACGAACAGGTCCAGTTGGAGTCGCTGCTCGCGGCGCTCTCGCTGGACGAGTAGCGATAGACCGGTTTCGAGTCTCCGGGCGCTTGTTTATCCGGTACCGACGACCCAGCGACGGCGAACACTTCCAAAGCCCAGCCGCTCGGTTACATGTCGTTGAGTCCGGGGCGACGACGGACACCCCCGAAGCCCCGCCCCGCACGGCAACCGCGCCTCACGCCTCCCCAGCCTCGTCGGTCGCCCTCCGCGCTGCTCCGGGCGACCGGCTCCCTCGCGCGTGCTCCTCGCGGCCGCCTTCGGCTGCCACTCGGAGGCACGCACCACCGTGGCGAGCGCGCTTTTTAACTCACGCCGGCGCGGACTCCCGGTATGCTCGTCGTCGTCTCCGACACGCACGCACGCGAGGAGTCGAGGCTTCAGGGGCGGACCGCGGAGGCGGTCCGCGAGGCGGATCTGGTGATCCACGCGGGCGACTTCTACCGCGAGCCGGTCTTAGACGCTTTTCAGTCGACCACCGCCGCCCTCCGGGCGGTCTACGGCAACAACGACGACGCCGCGATCCGCGACCGCGTCCCGGAGGTTCGGACCGTCGAATACGCGGGGGTCAGGTTCGCGGTCACGCACCGACACCGCAGCGGCGACACGGGGCTCGTCATGCTCGGTCGCGGCCGCGACGCCGACGCCGTGATCTGCGGCCACAGCCACCGGCCGCGGTTCGACGACTCAGGCGGGCTCCCGATACTGAATCCGGGCAGCCACGCCCAACCGCGCGGGAACCGGCCGGCGCACGCGGAATTGCGTCCGGTGGACGACGGGGCCGGAGACGGTCTGGACGGGCGACTGGTGACGCCGGACGGGGAGGATTTCGAGACGTTCCGGATCGGGGCCGAGAGCCGCGAGTAAGGGAGCGAATCACGAGAAGCGGATCGGGCTCGCCGTCGCGTCGGCAGAGACCGATCGCGACGCCCCGCCGACGGCCGGGCCGGCCGACGGTCGTGTCAGCGGTGGAGGACCCGGATCGACGCGGATGTGGGCGCCGGCTGTCGGTCGCTGGTCGGCCGGGGAGGGGGATACCGGACTGGGTAGGGAGCGGGTGCGAGTCCGACCAGCCGGCGGTCGGCCGGCGGGTTCGAGCGTGAGGGCCGAAGCGGGGGGTCGCGATTACACGTAGTCGGGGTATCGACATATACGTGGCTGAGGGACAAAAACGCGTTTTAGTTACCGGGATCCGATCGCCCGAACGCGTCGGAATCGTCCGGGTCACGCGACCGTTCGGCTCGAAACTTATAACCGCGTGCCGACGGATTCAGGCGTATGCTCCCGGTCCAACCGCTGTTCGTACTCCTGTTGGTGGGTCTTCTCGGGCTGTTCTTCTTCGGGTTCCTCCTCGTCCGGCGCACGGTGGCGGGGCTGAACGAGGGGTACAACGACGGGCGACGCTGATGGTCGTCGCCACCGCCGCGACCCTCCTCGTCGCCGCCGCCGCCAGCCTCTTCATGGCGTGGTCGATCGGCGCGGGGTCGTCGGGCTCGACCCCGTTCGCGCCCGCGGTCGGGGCGAACGCAATCTCCGTGATGCGGGCCGGGCTCGTCGTCGGCGTCCTCGGGCTCCTCGGCGCGATCCTCCAGGGCGCGAACGTGACCGAGGCGGTCGGCACCGAACTGATCGGCGGGGTGACGCTCACCGCCGTGGCGGCCATCGTCGCGCTCGTCACGGCCGCCGCGCTGGTCGCAGTCGGCGTGTTCGCCGGCTACCCGATCGCGACGGCGTTCACCGTCACCGGCGCAGTCGTCGGCGTCGGCCTCGCGCTCGGCGGCGACCCGGCGTGGCCGAAGTACGCCGAGATCGCGACGCTGTGGGTGCTCACGCCGTTCGTCGGCGGCGGCGTCGCCTACGGCGTCGCGCGCATGCTCATCGGCGAGTCGCTGCCCGAGCGACCGCTCACGGCCGCGCTCGCCGGCGTCGTCGGCGCGATCCTCGCGAACGTCGGGTTCGCGCTGCTCGGTCCCGCCGGCCAGCAGGCGTCGGTGGCGAGCGTCCTCGGGGCGGGGCTGGGCGGCAGCGGCGCGGGTCCCGCCGCGGTGAGCGTCGCGATCGCCGCGCTCGTTTCGGTCGCCGTGTACGCGGACCTCGGCCGCGACCGCGAGGGGGCACAGCGGCGGTTCCTGCTCGCGATGGGCGGGCTCGTCGCGTTCTCGGCCGGCGGGTCGCAGGTCGGCCTCGCGATCGGCCCGCTCGTCCCGATCTTCAGCGAGGTCGGCGTCCCGCTGTGGGCGCTACTCGTCGGCGGCGGCGTCGGGCTGTTGGCCGGGTCGTGGACCGGCGCGCCGCGGATGATCAAGGCGCTCGCGCAGGACTACGCCTCGATGGGGCCGCGACGGTCGATATCGGCGCTCATCCCGTCGTTCGCGATCGCGCAGACCGCCGTCGCGTTCGGGATCCCCGTGTCGTTCAACGAGATCATCGTCTCGGCGATCGTCGGCGCGGGCTACGCCGCGGGCGACGCCGGCGTGAGCCGGAAGAAGATGGGGTACACGGTCCTCGCGTGGATCGGGTCGCTCGTCGGCGCGTTCGTGCTCGGGTTCGGCCTCTACTCGGCGGTCGACTTCGTCGCGTGACGGGCGGCGCCGCTCCGCTTCACCCTCAGGCGCGTCCCTCGGGGTACGTCGGCAGCCGCGCGGACCGCGCGCTCCCGTCGACGAACGGGAGGTCGACGGCGGTGGCCGGACTCTCCTCGCCGTCGACGCGGACAGCGACCTCGCCGAGGGCGGCGTCGAACCCGACGAGCGCCAGCGCGACTGGCACGTCCGTCGCGGGGCCGACGGCCGCCCGCGTCACCTCGCCGATCGCCTCGTCACCGTCGAAGACGGCCGCACCGGACGCGGGGAGCGCGGCGTCGATCCCCTGCGGGTCCGCGTTCGGGTCGACGCCGTCGACCGCCTCGGCGACGCCGTCGAGTTCGAGGCCGACGAGCCGTCGGCTCGGTCGCCCCTGATTCTCCACGCGCGAGACGACCTCCTGCCCGACGTAACACCCCTTCTCGAAGTCGAGCGCGTTCCGGAGGCCGAGGACGTTCGGGACCGTGCCCGCCAGTTCGTACTCGAAGAGGGGCGTTCCGGCCTCGGTCGCGAGCGCGTCCCACGTTCGGTACCCGAACGGCGCGGCGTTGAGCCCGCGGTTGATCAGGGTGTCGAACACGTCGCCCGCGTCGGCGGCGGCGCAGACGATCTCGTACCCCTCCTCGCCGAGCGGCGCGTCCGTCGCGATCACGGTGACGCCGGCGTCGACCATCGACCCGCGGACGAACGAGAGGGGCCCCTCCGGCGCGCCCGGTCCGCCGAGGACGGAGGCGACCTTCTCGGTCGACTTCGGGCCGTGAACCCCGAACACGCCGAACTCGTCGGACACGTCGTCGATCGCGACGTCCTGAATGAACACGTTCTCCGCCCAGTCGGCGGCGACCGACTCGACCCGTTCCGGGGGGAGGAAGACGAGCAGCCGCTCGTCGGCGTTGTACACGTACATGTCCGTCTCGATCCCGCCTTGAGGATCGAGCAGGAGGGCGTACGTTCCCTCGCCGTCCTCGGCGGGGACGCGGTTCGAGACGGCGTTGTCCACGAACTCGACGCGGTCGCTCCCCCTGACGGCGAGGACGCCGTACCCCATCTCGATCACGCCCGCGACGTTTCGGACCGCCTTGCCGACGCGGACGGGCTTCCCGTAGTGGTCGACGACCTCGCGACCGCCGCGGTCGCGGTACGCGGCGCCGTGCGCGTCGTGGGTACCGGAGACGAGCGTCATGGTCGAACGGTGGCGATCGAGGGGCAAAAGGCCGCCGTCTCCGACGGCTACAGTCCGAGTCGGTCCCGGATCGCGTCGACGAGGCTCTCGGAGGGGTCGTCGTCGGGCGCCTCCGGGTCCGGAACGACCTTCTCGTGGGCGTACACCCGAACGTGCTCCTCGGACTCGACGGTGATCAGCGAGTCCTCCTTCAGCGTCGAGAGGGCCTCCTCGACGGCGTCGATGTCTGCGTCGACGGCCGCGCGCAGTTCGAGGACGGTCATTCCCTCGTCGCCGCGGTCGACGAGCGCGTCGAGCAGCGCGACCTCGACGTCCGGCCGGTCGCGGTATTCCGGCTTTGCGGCCATACCCGTCCCTTGTGCGGGCCGGACTTTACGTCTACCGGCGATCGGAGAGGGATTGGCGACCGGAGAGGTATCGGGCGACAGATCGTGGGGAAGGTACGCCGGTCGCGCCGCGTCAGCGGACGATCCGCGAACAGGTGCCACAGAGGTTCTCCTCTTTCACGTCGACCTCGCGGACGGTCGGGGAAAACGACATCACGCACTTGCTGTTGTCGCAGTGCTCCAGGCCGAGAGTGTGACCGATCTCGTGGACGACCTCCTTGCGGACGCGGTCGCCAAACACGTCGACCGCGGGCTTGGTGGAGACGCCGCCGTCGGAGGAGGTGCGGAGGCGGTGCGTGGAGATGACGGAGCCGCTGCCGTTGAGGTACGCGAGGCCGAACACGTAGTTCCGGCGGCGGTAGTAGAGGTCCTCGGGCGTGATGCCGATGTTCTTCTCGCCGCCGCCGACCCGAGTGACCGTCTCGATGAGGTCCTCGGCGCGGTACTGGTCCCTATCTGCCTCGAAGGCGGAGTCGGGGATCGGCTGATCGTCGTGGACCGTCACGTCGCAGTCGTATACGGAACGCAGCGCACCGGAGGCCTCCCGTTTCACTCGGGGGGTGACCTCCCCGACCGGGACGATGTCCACGAGCATGGAACCGCTTTTGAACGCCGCGGTCATAAAGGCCGCGCCGTGGTACGACCACCCCCGTCGGAGCGGGCGCTCGTCGCCGCACTCGGGCGGTACGAACGATTGATCGAGGTCGGAGTCGGCCGCCGGCCGGGCGTCGCCCGTGCGCTCGCCGATCGGGGCCACGAGGTCGTTGCGATCGACATCGAAGTGAGCGAGGCGGCGCAGGACGCGGCGGCGGGGAGGCAGGCGCCGAGCGGGGGAACGCTCCGCGTCGTCGCCGCGGACGTGACGGCGCTCGCGGCCGACGACGAGCGGGCGGCGCAGAGCGCGCTCGGGATCGGCGCGGGCGACGAGATCGCCGGCGAGGCTCCGGACGCGCCCGGCGGCGTCGACGCCGTGTACGCTCGGAACCTCCCGGCGGAGCTACAGCGGGCGACCGTCGCGCTCGCGGAGCGACTCGGCGCCGCCTGCCTGTTCACCACGCTCGGGTTCGAGGAGCCGGTCGTGGACGTCTCTCGGAAGTCGACGGAGTCGGGAACTGTCGTGTTCGTCGCGCGGTGACGGAACGGACCGGCGGCCGGGACGCCGCACGGCTCGAACCGGCGACGCCGACCGCGAACCCGAACGTTCATTCGGGCGCCAGTCGGGGGTACCCGTATGCAGGTCGACGCAGTCGTCCTCGACATCGACGGGGTGTTGGTCGACGTGGCGGACTCCTACCGTCGGGCGATCCTCGAATCGGTCGACCGGGTCTGCGGCAAGCCGATCGACCCAGACGCGGTCCAGGCGTTCAAGGACGCCGGCGGGTTCAACAACGACTGGGAGCTGACCGACGCGGCGGCGTTGTTCGTGTTGGCCCGCCGCGAGGGGCTCCGGATGGACGTCGACGAGTTCACCGAGCGCGTCCGCGAGCTCGGGGGCGGGCTCGACGCCGCCAAGGAGGTCGTCGGCGACCTCCCGCGAGTCGCACAGGCCCGCGTCCGCGACCAGTGGGACCGGGACGCGCTCCGCGAGACGTTTCAGGCGCTGTACCTCGGCAGCGAGCTGTACCGCGAGTTAGAGGGGGGCGAGCCGCCGTTCGAGGCCGACGGGTACATCCACGACGAGCCGACGCTCGTCGACCCCGAGACGATCGCCGACCTCACCGGGCGGTTCGACGTGGGCGTCCTCACCGGGCGGCCGGCGGCCGAGGCCGACATCGCCTTGGACCGCGTCGGCCTCGACGTGCCCGAGGACCGGCGGTTCACGATGGACGACTGGGAAGAGGGGAAGCCGCACCCGCGGGCGCTCGTCGAGCTCGCCGAGCGGTTCGGCGCCGGGCGGGTCGCGTTCGCGGGCGACACCCTCGACGACGTGCGGACCGCACGCAACGCCGACGAGTCTGACGAGACGCGCGTCTACTACGGGGTTGGCGTCCTCACCGGCGGGCTCACCGGCGAGGCGGGGCGCGAGAAGTTCGCCGGTAACGGCGCGGACGCCGTGGTCGAAGACGTGAACGAACTGGTTGGGCTACTGGAGTAGTCGTCGTCGCGTCGGCTCGGGCACCGTGCGCCCCTCCCGCGTTAACCGCTCCGTGACGGATCTCGCCGGCGATCGCGGATACCGCCGGTATCCGGGACACGTCGGGTCCGGTGAGCGACGACCCCGCGAACGAGACCGCGACCGACGTGACGCTCCAGCAGGAGTAGACGGCCAGATACAGCGGGGAATCGGTGAAAAACCGGAATGGGCCTTGCCGGATTCGAACCGGCGATCAACTCGTTATGAGCGAGTCGCTTTAACCGGACTAAGCTAAAGGCCCGCCACGGATCGATTTGTCTCTCGGTTCCTCTTTATCCTATCGGGTTGGAACCAAGCGAAGCTAATGTTTCGTTGAGATGGTAATCCTCGTGCCAATTGATGTTTTTGATATGTTATGTTTGACCGCTCGTACCGGATAGTCATCTGTGTGTCACCAGCATCTTCGATAAGTATCAGTTACGATCGCTTCGGCCGCTTGGCCGCGCTTCTGTGGCTCCTCGAGTGAAGCAAATTGCTCGCTTCGATTCGGCATACTCAGTCAGAGCGGAAACGAGCAAAATAGGACTACGGTCTGGTGAGAGCATAGACGAGAAACGTACGAAGGGAGGCGCCGAAGCCAGGACTCGAACCTGGGACCGCCTCGTTAACAGCGAGGCGCTCTACCAACTGAGCTACTTCGGCCTGTTTTCGGGTACTCGCGTCCTTTTGATATGGCTTTCGTTTCCGCCCGACGGCGCGGAAGCCGACGGGCCGGACCGCGGGACGGCGGCGGCGCTCCGTCGGCCCGCCGCGCCGCCGATCCGACCGACACGTTTTCGGCCGGACCGCGAGACCGTTCGGTATGGACGATCTGGAGGCGGTGCTGTCACGGGTCCGCGAGCGCGTCCTTCCCGAGCCGGAAGAGCGGGAGCGACTGCGAGCGGCGGCCACGGCACTGACCGACCGGACCCACGAGGCGATCGCCGACCTCCCCGTCGGCGCCGACGTGGTCCAAGTCGGGTCGACGGCGCGGGGCACGTGGGTCGCGGGCGACCGCGACATCGACCTGTTCGTCCGGTTCGACGCAGATCTCGACCGCGCCGAGCTGGAGGAGTACGGGCTGGCGGTCGGGCACGCGGTCCTCCCCGACGGCCACGAGGAGTACGCCGAACACCCGTACGTGAAGGGGAACTACGAGGGGTTCGACGTGGACCTCGTCCCCTGTCACGACGTGGAGACGGCGGGGGATCTGGTCTCCGCGGTCGACCGCACCCCGTTCCACGACGCGTACCTCTCTGCGCGGCTCGACGACGACCTCGCCGCGGACGTGGTGCTCGCGAAGGCGTTCCTGAAGGGGATCGGCGCGTACGGCAGCGACCTCCGCACCGAGGGGTTCTCGGGGTACCTCACGGAGTTGCTCGTCTTGGAGCTCGGCGGGTTCGTCCCGCTCGTCGAGTCGGCGCGGAGCTGGCACCCCCCGGTGGAGTTCGACCCAGAGGGGCACGCCGAGCGCACGTTCGAGGATCCCCTCGTCGTCGTCGATCCGACGGACCCGACGCGGAACGTCGCGGCGGTCCTGTCGGCGACGAACCTCGCACGCTTCCAGCACTACGCGCGGGAGCTGCTCGCGGCCCCGAGCGAGGCGCTCTTCGAGCCTGACGAACCGGAACCGCTCGACCCCGAGGAAGTGCGAGCGCATCTCGACCGACGGGGAACGACGCCGGTCGCGGTCGTGTTCGACGCGCCGGACGTGGTCGACGACCAGCTGTGGCCGCAGCTCCGCCGATCGCTGGACGGGATCGTCGGCGGGCTCAACGATCACGGGTTCGACGTGCTCCGAGCGCGCGCCATGACCGACGCAGCGGGAACGAGGAACGGCGGCGGGGGGAGCGACGCCGACGGGGGGAGCGGCGACCGGGAGGTGCCCGAGCGCGCCGCAGCCGTCGAGTCGACGCGGGCCGCGCTGTACGCGGAACTGGAGGTGACCGAGCGACCGGCGGTCGCGCGCCACGACGGGCCGCCGGTCGCGGTGCGGAAGCACGCCGCGAACTTCTACGAGTCGTACGTCGACGACGTCGACCCGGACACCTACGGGCCGTTCATCGACGGCGACCGGTACGTCGTCGAGCGCGAGCGGGAGTTCGTCACCGTCCGCGGGTACCTAGAGAGCGACGCCGCGGGCGACGTGGCGCTCGGCGCGCAGGTGGAACCGGCGTTCGCCGACCGCGACGTGTTGGTCGGCGAGGCGGTGGCGACGCTCGCCCCCGCGTTCGGTCGACCGCTCCGCGGGTTCTACGAGCCGCGGCCGTGAGACCGTCGAGGGGAGCCGTTCCCAATGAAACGGGCGAAAGCGATCCGGGCGAGGGGCCGCTCAGCGGGAGAGGCGGTCGAGGAGCCAGTAGACGGCCGCGGCGACGACGACGACGATCAGCGCGATCGCGGTGAGGAGTCCGGCGGCGCCGGGGAACGACAGCCAGAACGCGGCGTAGAAGGCGAGCGCGAACACGAAGAGGCCGACGACCAGCAGCCCGCGCGAGGGGTTCTGCGCGGCGGCGACGAACCCGCGCTGGAGGATCGAGAGGTCGCCGAAGTCGGGGACGTCCTCGGGGGTAACGTCGTCAGCGGGACCACCCGAGTCGGCCGGAGCGGTCGACTCGCCGTCGACGGAGCGGTCGGTGTCGGTCACGCACTCGCATAGGAACCGGGGGAGCCTGTACTTGTCGCTTGTCGGGGAGGAACGGCCCGGCCGCCGTGAGCCTCCGTCAGCCGGCGACCGCGACGGCGAGAGACGAACCGAGGACAAACGCGGCCAGCGCGGCCGCGAGGTTCGAGGCCGCGAGCGTCGCGGCGGCGCGAACACCGGTCTCGCTCGCCGTCCGGACGGCCCCGACCGCGAACGAGGAGAACGTCGTGAACGCGCCACAGAAGCCGACGCCGAACAGCAGCGTCGCCGCCGATCCGATCGGCGCGGCGGAGACGGCTCCGAGGGCGAGGCTCCCGAGGGTGTTGACGAGGAGGACCGACCGGCGCCCCTCGATACGGAGCCCGACGGCGTGACGGCCGGCCGCGCCGAGCGCACCGCCGACGCCGACGAGCGCCGTCGCGAGGAGCGGCGAGACGCTCATCGCCGGCGCCTCCCGACGGCGAGCCCCAGTGCGGCCGCGGCGAATCCGGCCGCGTAGCTACCGGCGACGTATCCCGCGCCGGCGGTCGTTCCGAGCGCGACGGCGTCGGCGACGAACGTGCTGTACGTCGTGAACGAGGAGAGCGCGCCCGTCCCGACGAGCAGCCGGACCCGGTCGCTCGACGCGCGAGTCAGGAGGAGACCGAGGGCGAACGAGCCGACGACGTTCGCGACCAGCGTCCCCGCGCCGGGCGGGACGCCGCCGAGAGCGATGAGGCGGTCGCCGGACGAGGCCGCGGTGAGGACGCCGGCGACTCCCGCGTCGACGGCGTGTCTGGCGACCGCACCGAGGAAGCCCCCGGCCGCGACGAGGAGAAATCCGTACGGCGTTCGGTCCATGCGCTAGCGTATTTCCGGGGCGGCTTGTGCGTTCTGGACCCGTCAGTGCGGTTCGGGGTCCGATAGCCGGCTCGCGCGCGGACTCTCGCCTTCGTGCGGCGTCCGGCGTTCCCGTATCCGGACCGTGTGGGCCGTCTCTGTGGCGTCGTCGACGACGAGCGCCTCGCCGACGCCCTCGGGAAGCCGCGATGCGAGGTTGCCGGCGAGGTACGTCGCCTCCGCCGCCGCCAGTCGCTCGACGTCGCGCGCCGCCGTGAGCCGGTGGGAGACGAGCAGGTCGGACTGCGAGACGGCGACGCTCGGGAGCGCGGCCGGACGCTGGGTCGCACAGACCAGCGAGACGCCCGGCGCGCGGCCCCGCGTGAGGAGCGTCCGGAGCGCGGGGTCGGCCACCCCGTCGAAGAAGGCGTGCGCCTCGTCGACGAGCAGCCACGGGAGCCGGGAGAGATCGCCCGCGATCCGCGCGTCGTAGAGCCCGCGAGCGACAGCGCGGACCACGGCCGCCGCGGCGGCGTCGGGCACGCCGGCGAGATCGAGGACCGCGGGGTCGCCGTCGGCCGCCAGCGACGCGACCGGCGGCGCATCGGCGTCGAAGACTCCCCACGAGGCCGCCAGCCGGAGGTGGTTCGCGGCGGCGCGACGCGTCTCCGCCGGGGCGTCGGCCGCGTCGACCGCCTCGCGGAGCGCCGCGAGCGACGGCGAGGGGGTCGTTCCGCTCGCGGCGTTACGGTCCGTCGCCTCTCCAGATCCGTCGTCGACCGCGTCCGCGACGACTTGCCAGACGAGGGTTCCGGGGCCGCTCGCCGGGGCGAGGCCGAGGAGGTTCGGCCAAGCCGACGGCGGTATCGAGGCGGGACGGACCGCGGGGTCGACGGTCCGTCCGCCGGCCGCTTCGAGGCCGGCGAAGACGCCCATCGGGTCGACGACGACCGGGGCGACACCGCCTGCGTCCGCCAGCTCCTCGGCGAGGACGCCGAGGGTGTACGACTTCCCGGTGCCGCGCTTCCCGAACACGACGCCCGCGTGTGGGCGGTCGAGGTCGACGCCGACCGGAGCGCCGGCGCTGCCGTCGCGGGCGAGGAAAGAGCCGATCCGAGCGGTGTGAGGCGGACGGTCACCGTCGCGGTGAGCACTGTCACGGAGGTCGGCGCAGTCGCCGCGGTCAGCCCCCTCAGTACGGTCGGTCCCGTCGTCGCGGCCGAGTACGTACACGCGGCCGGGTGGCCTCGGCATCAGACAAAAAGCGCCGGGAGCCGGATCGGGTCCCGGTCGTCGGGCGCGTCTCTCGGGCGTCCGCCGCGGCGCCGCCCGGATCGTCCGATCGTTTATATCAGATACCGCGGCCAGCGCGGCGTATGTCCGATCGAACACACGACTCGCGCACCGCGAACCGCCGGACGTTCAGCACCGATACCCGCGCGATCGAGGGGCTCCCGGTCCGCCTCGTCATCGCGCTCGTCGTCGGCGTCGCCAGCCTCAGCGTGATGATGGGGATGATCGGCGACATCGACGGGCTGGCCGCGACGGAGCTCGACGCGCAGCCCCAGCCGGAGGTGACCACGCCCGGCGAGCAGTCGGTCGACGTCGCCGTCGTCGACCCCGACGGCTCTCGGATCGCGGACGCGACGGTCATCGTCCGGGGCGGCTCTGCGCAGATCGACGGCGTCGTCACCGCGAAGACGAACGAGGACGGGGTCGCGACCGTCGACGTCGAGCCGGAACTCGGGCCGAATCAGGCCGACGGGACGCTCGCGATCGACATCAAGCCGCCGGCGGAGGGCGACTACGTCGACGAGCGGGGGAACACCGAGGTGCTCGTCGTCGAGGAGTGACGCCGCGAGCGGCGGAGGAGAGTCGGTTAAAGCCGGCTGTCCCAGTCGATCCAGTCCTGTTCCCAGCCGTGCCGTCGCTGCCGGCTGCGCTCGGCGCGCTCCGCGTCCTCCCGCCGAGTTCGGTTCCGTTCCGTTCCGGGCTGTTCGCCGTCGACGAGCATCGGTTGGAGCCGCGCCGGCCCGTGCGTCTCGACCGTTTCGAAGCCGTCAGGCGCCGGATCGTCGTCCGTACCGGCGCCGGACGCGATGGCGTCGCCCGCGTCGGGACCCCCGGCGGACGGCTCGATCGCGGCGACCGTCTGGACGCCGGCGCCGCGCGGGTAGGCGATTCGCCCGTCGGGCGCGAGCTGGTCCCTGAGGGAACGCGGCGGCTCGACGACGGCGGTTTCGAGGAGGATCCGGTCGTACGGCGCGTACGCGGGGAGTCCGTCGGCGCCGTCCGCGCGGTCGACGAGGACCGCCCCGTAACCGGCCGCGTCGAGGTTCGACCGCGCGGCGGCGACGGCGGCGCGGTCGATGTCGACCGCGTGGACGCGCCGCGCGCCGGCGATCTCGGCGAGCATCGCGACCGAGTAGCCGATCCCCGCACCGACGACGAGGACCGAGTCGCCCTCGGCGGCGTCGAGCGCGGTGACGAGACGGACCAGCGTCGGGAGCGAGAGCGAGTGCGGGTCGTCGCCGTCGACGGCGCCGCCGCGAGGCGAGTCGTCGACGAAGGGATCGCGCGGGACGCGCTGAAGCGCGGTCAGCACGGGCGGCTCGATCGGCTCGCCGATCTGGTGTTCGAGCCCCTCGATCATGTCCGCCCTGAGCGACGCGTCGTCCATGCGCAGTCTCGGGACTCGGTCCTCTAAAACCGTGCGTTCGGCGGGCCGACTATCGCATCGGGACGAACCGCACGCCGCCGTGGTCCTCGCGGTCGATCCCGCCTTCGCGGAGCGTCAGTCGGACGAGCCGCTGGCGACCACCCTCGCGAACGGGGGCGACCACGCGGCCGCCCGCCCGGACACGGTCGACAACCGCGTCCGGAACCGCCTCGGGCGCCGCGCAGGTGAGGTAAGCGGCGTCGAACGGAGCCTCGTCGAGGAACGCCTCTCGGCCGTCGGCGGCCGCGACGGCCACGTCGTAGCCGAGACGGGCAAGGCGCTCGCGGGCGGCGGCGGCCAGTTCCGGGACCCGCTCGGCGGAGAGGACGTTCCCCGGGCCGACGACCTCGGCGACGACCGCGGCGTGGTAGCCGCAGCCAGTCCCCACCTCGAAGACGCGGTCGCCGCGCTCGACGTCGAGGAGATCCGTCATCAGTGCGACCATGTGCGGCGCGCTGATCGTCTGGTCGTGGCCGATCGGGAGCGGCCGGTCGGCGTACGCCGACTCGCGATGCGCCTCGGGAACGAACTCGTGGCGGGGGACGGCTCCGATCGCCGAGAGCGTCTGCTCGCTCACGTCGAGACGCCGTCGGAGCGCGCTCACGAGGTCGCGTCGTTCGGCCGTGCGGTCGCCGTCGTTCATGTGAGTCGATAGCACGGTGTACGTGGAGAAAGCATCGGCGGAGAGGCAGGGGTCGAGCCGGGCGGATCAGTTCACGTCGATCCGGCGTCCCTCGTCCGCGTCGAGGACATCGAGCGGGACCGTTACAGTGAGGACACCGTGCCGGTACGTCGCGGTGGCGTCGTCAAGACGGGCGTTCGTCGGCAGGCCGACGGTCCGAGTGACGGACTCGTGGCGCCGCTCGCGTCGGATGTATCGCCGGTCTGCGTCCTCGCGTTCCGCGTCGCGCTCGGCGGCGATGGCGAGCCGGTCGTCGCGGACTCGGACATCGATCTCGTCGCGATCGAACCCCGGGAGGTCGGCCATCACGACGAACTCGTCGGCGTACTCGGCGACGTCGATGTCGGCGGTCCGGAGGTCGCGGCCCCGAGCCCGCTCGCCCCCGAGGGGGGTGCGGCCGAGGAACTGCTCGATCTCGTCGAAGGGATTCGTCGTGTTCATACCGACAGAGAGGAGCCGTGAGGTGTTAAATAGCGACTGACGCGTGCTATCTCGCGGCGGTGGCGGATCCCGGTATCCCGGCCGCGGCGCACCCCCTGTCACACCCGACGACGCGAGCGCGGCTCAGCTGACGTCGATCGTGTGCCCGCGGTCGTCGTCGGGCGAGCGCTTGGGGAGCGTGACGGTGAGGACGCCGGCGTCGAAGGAGGCCGCCGCCGCGTCGGCCTCGACGGGTTCGGGGATCGGAACCCGACGGGAGACGGAGCTGCGCCGGCGCTCGCGCCGGTGGTAGCGGACGTCGGCCGGACCGCTCTCGCCGTCGTCCGGATCGTCGGCACCGTCCTCTTCGGCGATATCGAACTCGCTCGACTCCTCGCGGGACCCGCTGATAACGAGCGCGTCGTCGCGCAGTTCGACATCCACGTCGTCGGCGTCGAATCCGGGGAGGTCGGCGACGACGGTGATCGCCTCGTCGTCTTCGACCACGTCGACGTCGACGTCGCGGGCCCCCGGGAACCGCGGGACCTCGGGGCCGGTGCCCTCCAGCGTGCCGCCGAGTTCCTCGAACTCGCGGCCCATCCGCTCGAACAGTTCCTCTATCTCGTCGAAGGGATCGCGTCGGGTCATACAGGTCAGGATTCGTGACGGAGCGTCTTGAACGTACTGGCGGAGGCGGGGACGGCGGCGCGCCGAGACGCCGGCGACAGACACTATCCGCTGGCGCCCTTGGAGATCGTATGCGCCTGTTCTGGCACCGAGGAGACGCTCGAACGCGGGACAACGCCGGGCTCGCCGCCGCGGCTCGGGACGGTGAAGTCGTGCCGGTGTTCGTGTACGACGCCGACCTGCTCGGAACGGTCGGCGCGCGGCAGCGCGCGTTCTTCCTCCGCCACGTGAAGCGACTAGAGGAGCGGTACCGCGAACTCGGGAGCGACCTGATCGTCCGCGCCGGCGACCCGGAAGCGGTCTTCGTCGACCTCGCCGCGGAATACGACGCGGAGGCGGTGTTCTACAACGAACAGTACCGAGCGGCCCGTCGGAACCGACAGCGGGCGGTCGAGGACGCGCTCGCCGGCGAAGGCGTCGACACCGACTCGCGGACCGACATCGTGCTGGTCGACCCCGGTCGGCTAGAGGCGCGCTATCCGAACCACAGCCAGTTCCACGGCGACTGGGAGGCCGTGCCGAAGCGCGGGCCGTACGCGGAGCCGGACGCGGCCGCGCTGGCCGACGTGCGCGACGGGAAGACCGTCCCCGAGCCCGACGCCGACATCGACCTCCCCGACGCGGGGTACGAGGCCGCCCGCGAGCGGTTCGACGAGTTCCTCGACTACGGGATCACCTCGTACAACGACACCCGCGACGACCTCGCGCGGGCCGTCGAGGCCCCGACGCACGCGGTCTCGCGGATGTCTCCGTACCTCGCGACCGGCGCAATCGGGGTCCGCGAGCTGTGGGCGGGCGCGAGCGACGTGTACGACGCCGTGACCGGCGGGGAGCGCCGCAACGTCGACAAGTACCGGTACGAGCTGTCGTGGCGCGAGCAGATGTACCACCTGCTGTATTACAACCCGGACCTCGCCGTGTCGAACTACAAGTCGTTCCCAAACGAGATCGCGTGGCGCGACGACGACGACGCCTTCGAGGCGTGGACGCGCGGCGAGACCGGCTACCCGCTCGTCGACGCCGGAATGCGACAGCTGAACGAGGAGGGGTACATCCACAACCGGCCGCGGCAGGTGGTCGCGAGCTTCCTCACGAAGCACCTCCTGATCGACTGGCGGCGCGGCGCGCGCTACTTCACGAAGCAGCTGATCGACCACGACTACGCCTCGAACCACGGCGCGTGGCAGTGGACCGCCTCCACCGGCACCGACTCCGTCGACGTGCGCATCTTCGACCCGGTGAGCCAAATGTCGAAGTACGACGACGGCGCCCGATTCGTGAAGGCGTACGTCCCGGAGCTCTCGGACGTGCCGTCCGGGAAGGTGGTCGACTGGCCGACCCTCTCGCGGGCGGAGCGCGAGGAGCTCGCGCCCGACTACGCGCACCCGATCGTCGACCGGAACGAAGGGTACGAGCGCGCGCAGCGCGTCTTCGAGGAGGCGCTCGGGAAGCGATAGCGGGCGCGGGTCGGCGCGAAGCGGTGCGGACCCGTGGGTGGTACCGGCGTTCCGTAACCGAGTCCTTTTCGTGGGGCCCCGAGAACGGCTCCGCTATGTCCCCAGTCGCGATCGACGACGTCGAGGCCGCCGCCGAGCGGCTCGCCGGCACCGACATCGTCCAGCGGACGCCCGTCGAGCGGAGTCGCTCGCTGAGCGATCGGTGCGGCGCCGACGTGCGTCTCAAGATGGAACACCTCCAGCGCACCGGCTCGTTCAAGACGCGCGGCGCGTACAACGCGATCTCGCTGGCGATAGACGGGTCCGGAGAGCGCGCCGCGGAGGTCCCGATCGAGCGCGTCGTGGCCGCGAGCGCGGGCAACCACGCACAGGGGGTCGCGCTCGCGGCGGCCGACGCCGGGATCGAAGCGACGATCGTGATGCCGGAGGCAGCGCCCGCGGCGAAGATCGAGGCGACCCGCGCCTACGGCGCCGAGGTCGTCCTCCGGGGCAGCGCGTTCCCCGAGGCGATGGCGCACGCTCGGACGCTGACCGACGACCCCGGGACGCGGTTCGTCCACGCGTTCGACGACCCCGACGTGGTCGCGGGACAGGGGACGCTCGGCCTGGAAGTGCTCGACCAGGTGCCCGACGTCGACACCGTCCTCGTCCCCGTAGGGGGCGGCGGGCTCGCGGGCGGGGTCGCAACCGCGGTCAAGGCCCGGTCGCCCGAGACGCGGGTCGTCGGCGTTCAGACCGAGGGCGCGTCGACGCTCTCGGAGAGCCTCGCGGCCGGCGAACTCGTGACGCGCGACGAACCCGACACGATCGCGGACGGGATCGCGACCGGCGGGCTGAGCGACCTCACCTTCGAACTCCTCGACGAACACCTCGACGAGGCGGTCGTCGTGAGCGACGACGACGTGGCGAACGCGATCCTCCTGCTCTTGGAGCGCGCGAAGCAGATGGTCGAGGGCGCGGGCGCGACCGCCGCGGCCGCCCTGTTGAACGACGAGGCGGTCGACGATCTCGACCTCGGCGGCGAGACCGTCGTCCCGCTTCTCTGCGGCGGCAACATCGACGTGACGACGCTGAAGGAGGTGGTGACGCACGCCCTCGTCGACCGCCACCAGCTGATCGAGCTCTCCGTCCGGATCGACGACACGCCCGGGACGATGGGGGAGATCAGCACCCTGATCGGCGCGGAGCGCGCGAACATCCGGACCGTGCGCCACGAGCGCAGCCGACCTGACCTGCCGGTCGGCGACGCCGACCTCGTCTTCGAGGTGGAGACGAACGGCCCTGCCCACGTCGACCGCGTCCTCAAGGCGGTACGCGAGGCGGGGTACGAGGTGGAGTGGACGACGCGGGAGGCGTGAGGGAGAATGTCGTCGATGTATAAATTGAACTACGGTGGCGCGCGCCTCCGAGCGGCCGCCTGCGGCGGCCGTGAGGAGCGCGTGCGAGGGAGTCGGCCGACCGCAGGGAGGCCGACGAGGCTGGGGAGGCGTGAGGTGCGGTTGCGGTGTGGGGCGGGACTCAAAGGGGCAGTCGCGAGGCCGCCGTAGGCGACGCAAGCACCGGAACGAGGGAGCGGAGCGACCGAGTGAGGAGCACAGCGAGCGTACTTCGGCCTCGCGACTGGGGCTTTGGAGGTGTTCACCGCCAAGTCACCGAAGGCGTCCACGATCGACCCGCCGACCGCGTCGGGCGGGTGGTCGTCGTCTCGCGCGATCCGACGATTTGAAACGCTCACCTCGGCAACCGTCTCGTAATGAGTCTCGTCGTTACCGACACCCTGGAAGACGAGCGCGTCGAGTTCACGGCCGACGGCGACGTCACGCTGTACGTCTGCGGCCTGACGGTGTCGGACGACCCGCACCTCGGGCACGCCCGCCTGTGGTTCCACGCGGACGTGCTCCACCGGTGGCTCGAACACCTCGGCTACGACGTACGCCACGTCGAGAACGTCACCGACGTCAACGAGAAGATCACGGCCCGCGTCGGCGAGCGCGACGACTGGACCGAGGAACGCGACGTGGCCGAGGCGTTCACCGCCACGACGTTCGACGCGATGCGCGGACTCAACCTCAGGCGGGCGGAGGTGTACCCCCGCGTCACCGAGCACGTGCCGGAGATCGTCGACCTCGTCGAGACCCTGATCGAGGAGGGGTACGCCTACGAGTCGAACGGCTCCGTCTACTTCGACGTGACCCGCTTCGACGAGTACGGGAAGCTCTCGAACCAGGAGTTGGACGCGCTCGAAGCGCAGGGCGAGCCGGACGAGCGCTCGGAGAAGCGGAATCCGGCCGACTTCGCGCTGTGGAAGGCCGACGGCGTGAGCGAGACCGCGGCGCGCGAACACGCGAAACACGACCACGGCGCGGAGACGCCCGAGGGCGAGACGTGGGCGTCGCCGTGGAGCGAGGGGCGGCCCGGGTGGCACGTGGAGTGCTCGGCGATGTCGACGACGCACCTCGGGGACACCCTCGACATCCACATGGGCGGGCGCGACCTCGTCTTCCCGCACCACGAGAACGAGATCGCGCAGTCCGAGGCGGCGACCGGCGAGGCGTTCGCGCGCCACTGGCTCCACGTCGGCCTGCTGGAGATGGACGGCGAGAAGATGTCCTCGTCGATCGGCAACTTCTGGACCGTTCCGGACGCCCTCGACGAACTCGGCGTCAACGTCGTCCGCACGTTCTACGCCGGCGCCGCCTACCGCTCCGAGCAGGCGCTCACCGAGGAGACGATCGGGGAGGCCGAGGAGCGCTGGGAGCGGCTCTCCCGCACGTACGACCGCGCCGTCGAGGCGCTCGACTCGACCGAGGCCCGAGCGAAAGCCGAAGACGACGACCTCCGCGAGGCGGTTGCGACCGCGCGCGACGACTTCGCGGCCGCGATGAACGACGACCTCAATCTCCGGGAGGCGACCGCGGCGCTCCTCGATCTCACCGACGCGGTGAACCGGCACGTGGACGCGGTCGACGAGGGGGACGATGACGGGAACGAGACCCGTGACGTAGACGCCGCCTACGACTACCGGGGCCTCCGCGAGGCGGTCGAAGCGTTCGAAGAGCTCGGCGGCGACGTGTTGGGCCTCCAGTTCGAGTCGCCGAGCGACGGCGACGTCGACCTCGCCGGCGAGCTGGTCGAACTCGTGTTGAACGTCCGTGAGGCCGAGCGCGAGGCGGGCAACTACGAGCGCGCGGACGAGCTCCGCGACGCGCTCGGCGAGGTCGGCGTCGAGATCGAGGACGGCCCGGACGGCGCGACGTACCGGTTCGAGTAATACGGAACCGCGCGTTTCACCGGAGGGATCGTCAGTGTGGCGATAGCGGTGGGTGGCTCGGTCGCTCGTTTATAAACAGCTGCCGACGGAACCGCGGATAACATCTCCAAAGCCCCAGTCGTGAGGGCTCGCGCGGCTCGCTGTGTTCCTCGGTCGGTCGCTACCGCCCCTTCGCTGCGGTGTCGCCGGTGGCTTCGCCGCCGGCTTCCCGCGGCGCGTAGCGCCCCGCTACTTGCGTCTCCGTGCTTCGCACTCAGGGCTGCCCCTTTGAGTCCCGCACCGCACAGCACCGCACCTCGCGCCTCCCCAGCCTCGTCGCTGGCGCCCTCCGCTTCGCTCCGGGAGCCAGCGACTCCAACGAGGGACCGAAGGTCCCTCTGGCAGCCGGCGCGTGGCGCCGGCGACCTCGCACGCGCTCCTCACGGCCGCCGCAGGCGGCCGCTCGGAGGCGCGCGCCACCGCACCGCCGCGTTCATCGGTAAATAGTCGTCACCGTTAGGTCTGGTCGTTTAAATAACGGAGTAGCGGGCCGCAGTCTTCCGAAGTTCAGGTCTCAGTCGAGCACGTGCTCGGTGTCGTACGATCCGAGCACCTTCACCCACCCCTTGTCCGCGATGCCCTCGACGTCGTCGACCGCCTTCGCCATGTGGTCCTCGTAGAGCCCGGCGTCCACGTCGAAGTGGAACAGGTAGTCGCCGAGGCGCTCGCCGCTCGGGCGCGACTCGATCCGCGAGAGGTTGAGGTTGCGGTCGGCGAACGCCTCCAGCAGCTCCAGCAGGAGGCCGGGGTAGTTCGCGTTCGGGTAGACGATCAGCGTGGTCTTCCCGCCGGCGTCGGCCCTCGCGGACTCGGGCGCGACGACGAGGAACCGCGTCGCGTTCGACGTCCGGTCCTGGATGTCTTCCGCGAGGATAGAGAGGTCGGCGCCGGCGTTGTCCGGGTGCCCGATCCCGGCGACGCGGGCGTCCTCGCGGGCGCGCTCGACGCCGCGGGCCGTGGAAGCGACCGCTTCGAGGCCGGCGTCCGGGTAGTTCGACTCCAGCCAGTTACGACACTGCGCGAGCGCCTGCGAGTGGCTCGCGACGACCTCGAACGAGTCGTCCTGCGAGAGGAGGGCGTGGCGGATCGGCGTGACGACCTCGCGGGTGACGGACACGTCGTAGTCGGCGAGCGCGTCGAGGCTCTCCGTGACCGACCCCTCGATGCTGTTCTCGATGGGGACGACGCCGCGCTCGAACTCGCCGTCCGCGACGGCGTCGACGATTGCGGTGACCGATTCGCGGAACGACACCTCGGCGGCGACGGCGCGCGCGGCGCGGTGCGAGTACGTGCCGGCGGGACCCAACGTGACGGCGTTCATTGCCCCACCGTTTCAGGGGAGCCGAGAAAAGCCTGCGGGGCGCGGCGATGTTTCCGGTGCGTCCGATCGGGGTCGGGCTACGGAGCCGGTCACTCCTCGGCCGATTCGGTCGGCACGCCGCCGAGGTTCCCCTCGTCGTCGAACAGCTTGGCGCGGAGGAAGCGCGCCCGGTACCGGTTCGCCCCCTCCTTCGTGTCCGCCTCGCGGATCTCGTCGGTCCGGCCGTCCGCGACCGCGTCGATGATGTCCTCGACCTGCTCCTTCTCGCTCGGGGTCAGGTCGAACTCGTACGTCCGCGGCTGCTCGCTCTCCAGTCGCGTCCACTTCCGCGCGGCCGACACCACGACTGAACACGGCTCGCGGCAGGGGAACGCGCCGTCGCCGCCGTCGACGTCGAGGTCCGTCTCGTCGTCGTACTGCCACTCGCGGCGCTTGAGACACTGCGAGTCGTCGCAACAGGCCTCCGCCACCCAGTTGACGTGCTCGTACCCCTCGCCGCGGTCCCACGTCTTCACGACGCCGTAGATGCCCGACTGGCGCTCCATCGTCTCGCGCCAGTGAGTCACGTCGAGCTCCCCCTCGCGCTCGCGGTGCCAGTTGGCGACGGTCGCGGGGTAGATCGTCTCGACCGCCTCGTAGAGGTCGCGCGGGCCGAGGTCGGGGAACACCCAGCCGCCAGCGAGCGACGGGGCCGTCTTGAGCGGGCGGTACCGCCCCTGTTCGTCGAACGTCACCAGATCGCGGGCGTTGAGCGGGTCGTCGTACGCGTCCAGATCGTCGACCGGGACGCCGGCGTCGTCGGCGTGGCGCACGTCGTAGCGGCGCTCCCCGCGGTCGGTGACCGTCGCCGTGATCTTCAGTTCGCCCCACGCGCGTTCGATGCCCTCGGCGAGCGCGGCGTACCGGGTCGCGACGGTATCGCCGTCCGCGTCCTCGATCCAGCGGAGGAACGCGCGACGCGGCCCGAACTCGCCGACGACGCGCTCGAAGGTGTACCAGTCGGTGACGGCCGCGGCGCGCTCGGAGAGCGCCTCGTGGAGCTCGCGCTCGCTCAGCCCGACCGGGCGGTCGCCGTCGGCGAGGACGTACTCGCCGGGGGCGTCCTCGACGGGAGCGTCCTCGTCGTCTTCGTCGGCGCCGCGCGCCACGCTGAACCCCTCGAACCGGACGGGCTCCCCCGGCTCGCGGTCGGCGAGCGCGTCGAGGACCGCGTCGAACGCCTCGCTCGGGAGGTCGATCTCTGGCGCGTCGGGCTCGCCACCGGCGTCTTCGGATCCGTCGTCGGCCGCGTCAGCCTCCGCGGAGGTCGGGTCGCTCACGCTCAGTCCCCCGTGGCGACGCGGGTAGTCTCTCGCACGTCGTCGAGCGCCGTCCCAAGGTCGGCGCCGGCGTCGTCGGCGCGCTCTAAGACCACGTCGGCCATGAGTGGCTCCGTTCCCACCGCGCCCGCGTACCAGATCCGCGTGCCGTCGACCGTCTCGGGCACGTCGTATCCCTCGGTGTGGTCCTCACAGAGGCCCACGTCCTCCGGGATGTCCTCCTGCGTGTGGTAGCCGTCGGCGATGAAGAGGGGAACTAAGACGACGTCGTCGCTCTCGAAGTGCTCGGGGAGGTCGTCGACCTCCGGGTCCTCGTCCATGTACAGCGGCTTCACCTCGTCGAATCGGTCGCGCTCGGCGATCCGGTCGGCGTGGTACTCGATCGCCTTCGCCGAGTTCTCGTTGCGCTCGGTGCCGTGGCCGACGACCGCGAGGCCGAACCCGTCGCCCACGTCGGCGTCGTTCGTCACGGACTCCGCGCGGCGGACGATCACGTCGGTCATCGCGCGGTGGGTCCCCACCGGCCCGCAGTAGTGGACCTCCTTGTCGATGTCCTCGGCGACGAGCGTCGCCTGGTCCGCCGAGAGGCCGTCGGAGTCCCACTCCGAGACGTCCCAGCCGGCGAGGCGGAGCTCGCGGGGGATCACCTGCTCGGTGAAGTAGCCCTCCGAAATGAACAGCGGGACGACGTACACCTCGTCGCCCTCGACGGTGCGGAGCACCTCTCGGAAGTGCGGCTCCTCCTTCCAGAAGCCGGTGCGGACCTCGTCGAAGGCACCGGTGGCGCGGATCGTGTCGGCGTGGTCGTACGTCGGCGCGCTCGACTCGGGGTTGAGGTGCGAGCCGTGCGCGACGATGACGAGCGACTGCATACCCGTACTGGGGCCGCGCCGCTCTTAGGGACTTCGGAGGCTGCGGGAGTGCGAAAACGGTGCGACGCCGGGGTTCGGGGTCGACCCGCAAAGCGGCGTTGACCGCGCGACAGGCCGGAGCTGTCGTTGAACGCGCGTCAAGGCGGAGCCGGCCATCGACCGCGCGTCAAGGCGGAGCCGGCCATCGACCGCGCGTCAAGGCGGAGCCGGCCATCGACCGCGCGTCAAGGCGGAGCCGGCCATCGACCGCGCGTCAGGTCGAGTCGGTCGTCGGCACCGCATCGAGCGCGGCCTCGACGATCCGGACCGCGTCCGGACCGTCGCGCCGCCCGACGACGCAGACGAGCGTATTCTCCGCGACGCCGGCAGCCGGGACCTCGATGTCCCGAACGGCCAACCGGCGGAGCGACGCCCCGAGCGCCGCGGCGTCGACATCGCCGGTCGCGACGATCGCCGTGCGGTCGCCCTCCGGAGCGACGGCCGCGTCGCCGACGCGGAGGAGCGGCTCGCCGGCGTCGCCCTCGGCCGCGCCGTCGGCCGCCGAGAGCCCGACGCCGCTGCGCATCGAGACGGTCGTCCCTCGCGATTCCGTCGCGTACGCGGGCAGGTCCTCGCGGAAGCGCCGGAGAGCGGCCGCGACCGCGTCCGGCTCGCCGTCGAGGGCGGCGGCCTCGGCGAGCCACGCGGCCGCGGCGCTGTGGTTCAGGAGGCCGGCGCGGAGCGCGTCGAAGACGAACGGCCGCGAGCGGACGGCCTCGCGGGTGTCGGCTGCCAGCGACATGGACCGACTTGCGCGCGCGTCGATCAAGCCGGTTTCGATCGCCGCGTCGTCAGGGTCGGTCCGGCGTCGTCCGCGGGGGCCGGCGGTCCCGCGCGGTCAGTCGTCGTCCTCGGCGAGGCTCGCCGACGCGGGCGGCACCGGGTCGGACTCCGGCCGGGGATCGTCCGCGGCGACCGGCTCGTCGGACCGCGACAGCCAGCGCAGGAACCCGCCCATGGCGACGAGACAGACGAGCGCGAACGGGGCGCCCGTGACGATCACCGACGACCGGAGCGCGGTCGCGCCGCCGACGACCACGAGCACGGAGGCGATCGCACCCTGGAGGATCCCCCAGAAGACCCGGTTCGCGCCCGACGGCTTCCGGCTGCCGCCGGTCGTGAGCATGCCGACCGCGAGCGTCGAGGAGTCGGCGGAGGTGAGGAAGAACGTCGTCACCAGCACTAAGAACAGCAGCTGCCACAGCTCGCCGCCGGGGAACGCCCCGAAGATGACGTAGCCGGAGACGCCGTCGCCGAACTCGCCGACCGCGCCGAGCACGTCGGCCGCGCCGGACTGCTGGATCCGGATCGACGTCCCCCCGACGACGGTGAACCACAGCGCCGAGACCGCGGTCATCGTCCCGAAGGCGGTGCCGACCACCGACCGGATCGTCCGGCCGCGGGAGATCCGCGCGAGGAACAGCCCGACGAACGGCGCCCACGCGATCCACCACGACCAGTAGAAGACGGTCCACGCCGCCGTCCAGCTCGCGCCGCCCTCCACGCCGCTCCCCGTGAACAGGCTCATCTCGAAGAAGGAGGTCGCGTACGTACCGAGCGCCGCCACGCCGATGTTCAACACGTCGACCGTCGGCCCGGCGAGGAGCGCCACGCCGAGGAGCAGGGCCATGACCGCGATGTTGAACACGGACAGCCGGCGGATCCCGCGGCTCACGCCCGCGACGAGCGAGAGCGTGAAGAGGACGGTGATGCCGACGATGACGGCGACCGTCTCGGCGTCGCCGAACGCGACTCCGGTCCGGAACGTGACGCCGGTGAGCAGCTGGGTGGCGATGAAGCCGAGCCCGGTCGCGATCCCACCGATGGTGGCGACGACAGCGAGGGTGTCGACCGTCCGGGCGACGAGGCCGTCGAGCCGGTCGGGGCCGAGGACGGGATACAGCGCGGTGGAGACGCGGAACGGAGCGTCGTGCCGGTAGGCGAAGTACGCGACCGGAATGCCGATCGCGAGGTACCCGCCCCAGGCGCTGACGCCGTAGTGGAAGACCGTGTACGCGACCGCGGGCACCGCCGCCGCGCTCGACTCCGCGGCCACCTCGCCCGCGAACAGCGGCGGGACGGTCTGGTAGTGTAACAGCGCCTCCACGGGACCGAAGAAGACGATGCCGGCCGACAGCCCGGCCGAGAAGAACATCGCCACGTACGACGCCGTCCCGTACTCGGGGTCGCCCTCGCCGAGGCGGACGCGTCCGTAGCGACTGACGAGGAGGTAGCCGGCGGCCCCGACCAGCGCGAGCACCGTGCCGAGGTAGAGCCACGCGAGCCCCTGGCCGAACGTGACGAACGCCGCGTCGATCGCGGCGGCGGCGCCTTCCGTGTCGGCCGCCGTGTACGCGAGGAACGCGAACGTTGCCAGCGCGCCGGCGGCGAAGGGCACGGGATCGACCTCGGATCTGAACGAGCGTATCGACTCGACGACGGAGCGTCCATTCATAAACGAGTGGGTATCGATCAGCAGGGCCTCAACCGGATTAAACCTGTTTCCGAGTGCGTGTACGTCCGTTTTCGTCCGCGCACCGTGGTCGGAAATCGACGGCGGACCGTCACCGTCGTCGGCCGCGCCGATCCGGCGGCGCGCGGGCGGCAGAGATTCGTGTTGCCAGCCCGTATCCGCGGCCGTGAACCACGTCCCGAACGAGGCGCTGGCCGCGATCGACGCGTTCGGCGAGGGGCACCTTCGCGGCGACCCGCCGCCGGTCCGCGAGCGGCTGCGCTCGGACCTCCGGGTCCGGATCGAGGTCAACGACGACGGGCGAACGGCGCGGTGTCGGTTCGAGACGGAGTACACCCGGACGCCGCCGACGCTCCGCGACCGGGATTCGTTCCTCGTCACGTATGTGGACGGCGTCGACGAGCGCCTCCGCGAGTGGGGGATCGAGCCCCCGCCCGCGTACGAGTACCGCGAGACTGTCGACGGCACGCACCGGTACGAGGGGACGCTGACGCTGCCGTGACGCGGAGCTCTCGGAACGCGACGGCGCGGCCTGATTATGCCGTCGTTAGCCGGACGGAACGGTGTGCTGCTCACGACCGCCTTCGTCTTCCACGTGGTCTCCGGCGCGCTGTGGACCGGCGCGACGCTGTACGTCGTCTACGCGACCCTGCCGCGGGCGACCGACGGGACGCTCGGCCGCGAGGCGTTCGTCGACGCCGCGTTGCTCGCCGGCGGGGTTCCGGGGTGACGCGGCGGCGAGAGCGAGATATATAAACGGCGTCGGATAGCCGAATTCGTCCCACCAGAGATCAATGCTAACTCTCCGCACGATCCGGGAAGAAACGGTCCGGTGTCGTGCGGTTTTCGACGGCGGCTCCCGACGGCGTCCGTCCGTGTCCGTCCGGCCGTCAACGAGACATTTATATAGAATCACAATCAATCAAACGCTGTATGAGTCAGCGAATGCAGCAGGGTCAGCCGATGATAATCATGGGCGATGACGCCCAGCGCGTCCAGGACAAGGACGCACAGGAGTACAACATCTCCGCGGCGCGCGGCGTCGCCGAGTCCGTCCGGTCGACGCTCGGACCGAAGGGGATGGACAAGATGCTCGTCAACTCGATGGGCGACGTCACCATCACCAACGACGGCGTCACCATCCTCCAGGAGATGGACATCGACAACCCGACCGCCGAGATGGTCGTCGAGGTCGCCGAGACCCAGGAGGACGAGGCCGGCGACGGGACGACCAGCGCGGTCGCCATCGCGGGCGAGCTGCTGAAGAACGCCGAGGACCTGCTTGAACAGGACATCCACCCGACAGCGGTGATCAAGGGGTTCAACCTCGCGAGCGAGTACGCCCGCGAGCAGGTCGACGAGGTCGCGACCGCGGTTGACCCCGACGACACTGAGACGCTCCAGAACGTCGCCGAGACGTCCATGACCGGCAAGGGCGCCGAGCTCGACAAGGACGTGCTCGCCGACCTCGTCGTCCGCGCCGTACAGGGCGTCACGGTCGAGGCCGACGACGGCTCCCACGTGGTCGACCTGGCGAACCTGAACATCGAGACGCGCACCGGTCGCGCGGCGGGCGAGTCCCGCCTGCTCACCGGTGCGGCGATCGACAAGGACCCGGTCCACGACGACATGCCGACCGACTTCGAGTCGGCGAACGTCCTGCTCCTCAACGACCCGATCGAGGTCGAGGAGGCCGACGTGGACACCTCCGTCAACGTCGACTCGCCGGACCAGCTCCAGAAGTTCCTCGATCAGGAGGAGGAGCAGCTCCGCGAGAAGGTCGACCAGATCGTCGACTCCGGCGCCGACGTCGTCTTCTGTCAGAAGGGCATCGACGACCTCGCGCAGCACTACCTCGCCAAGGAGGGCGTGCTGGCGGTCCGCCGCACGAAGAAGTCCGACCTGACGTTCCTGAAGAACGTCCTCGGCGCGCCGATCGTCACCGACCTCGACTCCCTCACCGCGGACGACCTCGCGGTCGGCTCGGTCGAGCGCGACGGCGACGAGGAGCTGTTCTACGTCGAGGGCGAGGACGCCCACGGCGTCACGCTCCTCCTGTACGGCACGACCGACCACGTTGTCGACGAGCTCGAACGCGGCATCCAGGACGCGCTCGACGTGGTCTCGACGACCGTCTCCGACGGGCGCACGCTGCCCGGCGGCGGCGCGGTCGAGGTCGAGATCGCGCGCCGCCTGCGCGACTACGCCGACTCCGTCGAGGGGCGCGAGCAGCTCGCGGTCGAGGCGTTCGCCGACTCCCTCGAACTGATCCCGCGCGTGCTCGCCGAGAACGCGGGCCTCGACGCGATCGACCTGCTGGTCGACCTCCGCGCGGCCCACGAGGCGGGCGACCAGCACGCCGGGCTCGACGTGTTCGCCGGCGAGGTCGTCGACACGGCCGAGGCGGGCGTCGTCGAGACGGCCCACGCGAAGGAGCAGGCGATCGCCTCCGCGGCCGAGGCGGCGAACCTGGTCCTGAAAATCGACGACATCATTTCGGCGGGCGACCTCTCGACGGCGGGCGGCGACGACGAGGGCGGCGCCCCCGGCGGCGGCATGGGCGGCATGGGCGGCATGGGCGGCGCGATGTGAAGTCGGCCGAGAACTGACTTCCACCGTTCCCACCGTTTCGTCCGACGAACGCACCGTTTTCCCCCGTTTCAACCGAGACCAGCCGAACGGCCGCCGAAGTCGGCTGGCGAGGGGCCGATCCCCGCCCGCTCGCCTTTTGCCCGCCCGTGCGCGCCGCGCACATCGGCGGCCGCACCTCTTTACGGATCCGCGCCCTACGGGGGGGCGATGGCAGATCTCACGCTCTACGAGCTCGAAGGCTGTCCGTACTGCGCGAAGGTGAAGACGAAGCTGTCCGACCTCGGCTTGGAGTACGACTCGATCATGGTCCCGCGCTCGCACAGCGACCGCACCGAGGTCGAGGAGGTCTCCGGACAGACCGGCGTGCCCGTCCTCGTCGACGAGGAGCACGGGATCGAGGGGATGCCCGAGAGCGACGACATCGTCGAGTACCTCGAAGAGACGTACGGCGGCGCGAGCTAACGCTCGGACGCGGGGACGCGAGCCACCGTCGAACGAGAGCCTATTTATTCGCCCGCGGCGAGGTGACCCGCGTGCGACTCGTACACCGTCCCGACGCGTCGGGCGACCGGACCGAGACCGTCCTCGCGAGCGACGTCGACGTCGCCCGCTCGACGCTCGAACAGGCCCGCGGGCTGATGTTCCGGCGGTCGGTCCCCGACGACTACGCCCTCGTCTTCCCCTTCGACGAGCCCGAGACGCAGTGGCTCCATATGCTGTTCGTGCCATTCGCGATCGACGCGGTGTGGCTCGTCGACGGCGAGGTGACGGCGGAGAAGCGGCTCGCGCCGTTCGTGGGACTGGGCCGCGGCCGCGCCGACACCGTCGTCGAGCTGCCGGCCGGCGCGGCGGAGTCGGTGACGGTGGGCGACGAGCTCCGGCTCGCGGAGTGAGGCGCGCGCCGTCTCGCGGAGTCGTGAGCGCCGGAGCGACCTCGGCGTCGACGGGGCGACCGCGTCACCCCCGTCCGGCTCAGTCGTCCGGGCTGAACAGTTCGGTGTCGTCGATCGGCGGCGCATCGGCGACGCGCAGGGACAGCTCGATCCGGCTTCCGCCGGCCTTGCTCTCGGCGATGTCGAGGCTCCCGCCGCCGGCGGTGGCGATCCAGTTCACGTACCAGAGCCCGAGCCCGCTCGCGTGTTCGAGCGGCGTCTCTTCGCCGGTGAGGACGGCGCGCTCGGCCGGGGGGATCCCCGGCCCGTCGTCCGCGACGACGAGGGAGGCCCACGACTCGCTCGGGAGCTCCGCGGCCGAGACCCGAACCCGCGGCTCGTCGGCGTCGTTGTGGCGGATCGCGTTGTCGACGAGCTCGGTGATCGCCTCCGGGAGGAACGCGACCGCCGAGACGACGATGTCGTCCGGGATGTCGACATCGACGGTGGCCCCGTCGAGGACCGCCGGGTCGACCGATTCGAGGGCGGCGTCGACCGCGGGCGCGAGCGCGATCGGTCGCGCCGACGGGCGCTGGGAGAGCAGCCGCTCGACCTTGCGAGAGGTCTCGCCGAGGCGCAACAGCCGCTCGGCGGTGGCGACGACCCGTTCGAGCTGCTCGGTGAGCTCGGGGTCGTCGACGGCCTCGATGGCCTGTCCGGTGAACCCCGTGACCACGTTGAGGTCGTTCCGGAAGTTGTGCCGCAGCACGCGCGTCAACACGGCGAGCCGCTCCTCCCTGAGGGACGCCTCGGTGACGTCCTCGCCGACGCCGACGGCCCCCACGACGCGGTCGCCGTCGGTCACCGGACCGACGGAGAGCCGATAGGGGACGCGTTCGCCGGAGCGGGTGAGGAGGCGCGCCTCGCGGGAGACCGCCTCGCCGTCGCGATACACCCGAGTGAGGGCCTCGCTGATCGCGTCGCGCGTCGCCTCGTCGAACAGCGACGTGAGCGCCCGTCCGGAGAGCGCGTCGGGTGCGTACCCCGTGTCGGCCGCGAGCTCGTCGTTCCACCGCGAGAGCGTTCCCTCCTCGGTACAGCGGAACAGCGCGAGCGGGACGGTGTCGGCGAGCGCGTCGACCAGTCGGCGCTCGGTGTCCCGCTCGGACTCGGCGGCGACGCGGGCGGTGGCGTCGGAGAGTCCGACGACCAGCCACTCGGACCCGGCGATCGTCGCCGTGTGGAGCGCCGCGTCGACCCGGAGCCTCGGATCGCCGAGACGGAGGTCCCACTCGAACCGCTCGGCCGCGTCGGTCGCGCCGTCGGAGCCGGCCGTCTGGGAGGCCGCCGCGGCGGCGACGTCAGCGATCGGCTCGCCGGAGACGGTGACATCGGTCTCGCCGAGGTCCGGGAGGCCCATCAGCGTCAGCGTGCCGCGGTCGTGGCCGACGAGGTCGGCCGCCGGCGCGTTCGCGGCGCGGACGGCCAGCGTGTCCGGATCGCAGGCGAGCGTCGGGGTCGGAACCGCCTCAACGAAGGCTCGGAGGATCCCCGACGGAGCGGCGTCGCCGCTCGACGGCGATCGGTCCTCGGCCGACGAGTCCGGGTCGGGGTCACCCATCTGTCGGTAATCGAGACACTCCGCGCATATGTGTTTGTGGATTTATGAATTGCGGCGGAATCGAACCGGGCGCGGCGCGCCGGCGGTCAGTCCGCTCTGGCCTGCCAGTCGCGAACGGTGTCGGGCCCAACGCCGTCGACGTCGGCCGCCAGACTGTCGGGATCGGCGGACTTGAGCTCGTCGACGCCGTCGACGCCGGCGTCTTTCAGCTTCGCGGCGGTCTTCTCTCCGATCCCCTCGACGGCTTGGAGCTCCGACCCCTCCTGCCGGGCCGTGAACTCGCGGTAGTTACAGATCGGACAGCCCAACTCCCACGGCTCGTCGCCGGAGTGGACGCGGAGGTGCGGGAGGTCGTGTTCCTCGCAGGTCTCGTCGGTGACCTCGATCTCGCCGCGCCGGGGGAGCGGCAGCGAGTAGTCGCAGTCGGGGTAGCGCGTACAGCCCACGAGCCGCGAGCCGGAGCGGAGCCGCTTGACCGCGAGCTCGCCTCCGTGTTCCGCCCCGCAGTCGGGACACGTCCCGATCACCTCGTCCTCCTGCTCGTCGGCCTCGTCCGCCTTACACTGCGGACAGCCGTGGACGAACGTCTTCCGGCCGGCGAGCATCTTCACGTGACGGAGGTCGTGTTCGTCGCAGGTCTCGTCCAAGAGGAGCGGCTTTCCGGTCGACGGGAGCGGGAGGGTGTACTCGCAGTCGGGATAGCCGTCGCAGCCGACGAAGTACGACCCCTGCCGCGACTTGCGGACGAGGAGATCGGACCCGCACTCCGGACACGGGCCGAGGGTCTTGTCCGCCTTCAGCGAGGTCTGGAGGTGGTCGCCGACCGCCTCGCGGGAGTCGGTGAGGTCGTCGAACACGCGCGAGAGCAGCTCGCGGGACTCCGCGGTCACCTCGTCGTACTCCTTCTCGCCGGCCGCGATGGCCGCCATGTCCTGTTCGAGCTGGGCGGTCATCTCCTCGCTCACGATCCGGTCGGCGAACTCCTCCGCGGCCTCGACGACCGCCTCGGCGAGCCGCGTCGGGCGGGGCGGGTCGCTCTCGACGTAGTTGCGGTCGTACAGCTTCTCGATCGTGCGGTGCCGGGTCGCCTTCGTGCCGAGCTGCCGCTTCTCCATCTCCTCGATGAGCCGGGACTGCCCGTAGCGGCGCGGGGGTTGGGTCTCCTTCCCCTCGGTGGAACGGTCCGACAGCGATAGCGTCTCGCCGACCTCGACGTCCGGGACGATCCGCTCGTCGCTGGAGCGGTACGGATACACCTCGTGGTAGCCCGCCTCCAGCAGCCGCTTCCCGTTGGCCTTCAGCCGCAGCCCACCGTCGGCGGCGAGGTCGGCCGGCTTCGCCGCATCGTCGGTGTCGCGGAGCGCGGCGAGCCCGTCGGCGCCCGCGGCGATCGGCGTCGCCTCGCCGTTCGCGAGCGCGACCACGCGCAACCGCTCCCACGTCGCGGGGTCGGCGCAGGTCGCCAGGAACCGGCGGACGATCAGCTCGTACACCTCCCACTCGTCGTCCGAGAGGTCGGCGGCGGCGGGCAGCTCACCCGTGGGGTGGATCGGCGGGTGGTCCGTCGTCTCCTCGTCGCCCTCGGTCGGTTCGATCTCGCGGTCCTCGTCGAGCAGACTCGCGGCGTCCTCGCCGAATGTCGGCGAGTCGCCGAGGTCCGCGATCAGCTCCTCGGGCTCCAAGTCCTCCGGGTACACCGTGTTGTCGGTCCGCGGGTAGGTGACGTAGCCGGCCGTGTAGAGGTCCTCCGCGAGCGACATGGCGCGCTGCGCGGAGTAGCCGAGCGACCCCGCGGCGCGGATGAACGCGGTGGTGTTGAACGGCGTCGGCGGGTCGTCGGTCTGTGTCCGCCGGGTGACGTCGTCGACGGTCGCCCCGTCGGCCGCGTCGAGCGCCTCGGTGAGCGTCTCCGCGACCGCCTCGTCCCAGACGCGCTCGCGCTCGTTGCCCTCGTCGTTCAGGTAGAAGTAGCGCGCCTCGAACGGGTCGCCGCTCGACTTCGCCAGCTCGCCCGTCAGCTCCCAGTACGACTCGGGGTCGAACGCCTGGATCTCCCGCTCGCGGTCGACGATCAGCTTGAGGGTCGGCCCCTGGACCCGACCGACGGAGATGAAGTCGTCTCCAAGCTGGCGCGCGGACAGCGAGAGGAACCGGGTGAGCGCCGCGCCCCAGGTGAGGTCGATTGTCTGTCGCGCCTCGCCCGCGGCCGCCAGCTCGAAGTCGAGGTCGTCGGGGTTCGCGAACGCCTCCTGCACCTCGTTCTCCGTGATCGAGGAGAAGCGGACGCGGTCGACGGGCACGTCCTCGTTCACCTCGCGGACGAGCTCGTACGCCTCTTTGCCGATCAGTTCGCCCTCGCGGTCGTAGTCGGTCGCGATGACGACCCGCGAGGCGTTGCGGGCGAGCCGGCGGAGCGCGGCGACGATCCCCTCCTGCGTCGGCGTCTTGGTGACGGGCGCGTCGATGAGTTCGACCGGCTCCACGTCGCGCCAGTCGTTGTACTCGGCGGGGAAGTCGACGCCGACGACGTGGCCGGAGAGCCCGATACACCGCTTGCCGCCCCACTCGTAGACGTTGACGTCGTTCATCCGCTCCGCGGTCGCGGACTCGCCGCTCAGGATGTCGGCGATACGCCGCGCCGCGTTGTCTTTCTCCGTGATGATTAGTTCGGGGCCGCGACTCATTGCGGCGAGATACGCCGCTCCCGGGTCTAAAGCTTTCGCGACGCGAAATCAGCGGCAGGCGAGGGGTCGAACGACCGGTGAGAAGGGATCGGGACGCGACCGGTCACCGGGCCGCGTCGTCGGACTCGGCGAGGAACTCCGCGTCTGTCGCCTCCCCGTACGGTTCCGGCGGTTCGTCGTCCGCGTCGAGTTCGCGCCGTGCGAGGTGGTTCTCGAGTTGGCGGCGCTTGTTCCTCCCTTTCCGCTCGCGACCCGATTTCGTGTCTGGCATCGTCACCCGTGTCAACAATACCCACACATATGAATCTTGTGTCGGTGTGCGGACGTGTCGAGGCGGGCCGAACCGGACGCTTTCGAAGCAGATTCGGCCGACAGCAGCGGTGTGATAATCAAACACCCACTATATCTGCCAGAGGCTCTCACGAGTTAGTTGCGGTGGCGCGTGCCGACGAGCGCCCGGAGGGCGCGATGTCGCACGCGCGAGGGACGCGGTGAGCGACGGGCGACCGAAGGGAGCCCGGAGTGAACCGCGAGGCTGGGGCGGTGTGAGGTGCGGTGCTGTGTGGTCGCGGCCGCCCCTGTGGAGGTAATCGTCGGCGAGCAATAGGTGTCTGCGTAGAGCCGAGCGGCTGGGGCTTTGGAGGTGATCGTCGCGGCCAGACCCGCCCGTCGCTGTCGCTCCTCGCTCGTTATTGCGACAGTGGAGCGCCAAGAGAGGGATTTGAACCTCAGTCGTTCCGCTCGCTCTGCTCGCTTCACTCCCTGGTTCAAATCCCTCCGTCAGGCTTTTCGACGAACGGGTCGCTTCGCTCGCCGTGTCGTTCGTCGAAAACGCCAGGAGAGGGATTTGAACCCCCGATCCCGGATGGGAACACGCTTTCCAGGCGTGCGCCTTACCACTCGGCCATCCTGGCTCACTCCGTGCTACTCCGGTGCGACTGTTAAGTCCTTCTTTTCGCTCGCAGTCGGGCCTCGGCGAGGTAGGAGAGACCGGCCGACGCGGCCGCGACCCCGAGCGCGACGAGCGCCAGTCCGCCGATCCCGACCGGCAGCGACCCGGGGCCGACGAGCCGGTACCCCTGCGCGAGCACGAGGAAGGCGAACCCGCCGACGGCGCCCCACAGCGCCGCGGACCGCAGGCGAGCGCGCGGCGTGGCCGGGGCGCCGGGCGCGCGGCCGCCGCCGCCGGAACCGGAGGGGTCGTCCCGGTCCGTCTCGGCCCCGCGCCCGCCCTCGCCGTCGGACATCTACTCGACGACGGCGACGGCCTCGATCTCGACGCCGGCCCCCTTGGGGAGCGCGCCCGCTTGGACCGCCGAGCGGGCGGGAGGCGCCTCGTCAAAGTAGTCGGCGTACGTCTCGTTCATCGCGTCGAAGTCGTCGATGTCGGCGAGGAACACCGTCGTCTTGAGCACGTCCTCGGGCCCGGCCCCCGCCTCGTCGAGCACCGCGAGGAGGTTGTCCAGCGCCTGCTCCGTCTGGTCCGCGATCGACGCGTCGGCGAGGAGTTCGCCGTCGGGCGTCAGGGGGATCTGCCCGGCCGTGAACACGAGGTCGCCGTCCGTCGTCGCCTGGCTGTACGCGCCCACCGCCGCCGGGGCGTCGTCCGTGTGGATCGTCTCCTTCATGCGGGTGCGCCTTCGACCGGCGGCCTCAAGAGTACTCTGGAGCGGCCCGCCGACGGGCCCGTCGGAGCGCGGCCGGTGGACTCACCGTCAGACACAAGACTCCGGGATGGTAACATGACACGTATGACGGGTGATCAGCTCGTGCCCCTCGCCGCGATATTCGTCGGCGTGGCGGCGCTCAACCTCGCGGTGACGTGGCTGCTCGTCCGCCGGAACCGCGACCCCGCGGAGCTCTTCGGCTCGGTCGCGGCCCGTTCGTCGGAGCCCGACGGCGACGGGGAAGCGGCCGGTTCGGCGGTCGCACGCGACCGCGGCGCGGCCGGGGGTCCGACGGTCGAGTCAGCCGACGCCGGTGACCCGCCGCCGCTCGACGCCGACGGGGAGACGGTCGTCTGCCGGCACTGCGGCGCTGAGAACCGCGCCGGCTACCGGTACTGCCGGTGGTGCGTGCGGTCGGGATTCGTCGACGACGGCGCCGGCGTCACCGCGGGAACAGCGATGACCGACCGGTCGCTATAAGCTGTCGCGACGGGCGCCCCGACCGCGACGACGAGGAACGGGCCACGTAGACGGCGTCGATCCGGAGTGGACCGCTCAGGCCGCGTCGATCCGACAGCCAGCGGCGTAGTCGATCCCGTCAAGCGTGTCGATTCCGTCGTCGCCGCACACCGGGCAGTCCGGGTTACGCGCGTACGGGACCGTCTCGAACGAGAGGTCCATGGCGTCGTAAAACAGCATGCGACCGACGAGCGGGTCGCCGACGTCTATGATCAGTTTCACCGCCTCCGTCGCCTGGAGACACCCGACCGTCCCGGGGAGGACGCCGAGGACGCCGGTGCTGGCGCAGTCCGGTACCGTTCCCGGCTCCGGCGGCTCCGGGAACAGACAGCGGTAGCAGGGGCCGTCGGGCGAGAGCGTCGTCACCTGCCCCTCGAACTTGTAGATGGCACCGTGCGAGACGGGGACGCCCTCGATTCGGGCGGCGTCGTTCACCACGTACCGGGTTGCGAAGTTGTCCGAGCAGTCGACGACGACATCGTAGTCCGAGATCAGTTCGCGGGCGTTACCCGCGTCGAGTCGCAGGTGGTGGCGCTCGACATCCACGTCGGGGTTGAGGTCGGCGACGAAGTCGGCGGCCGAGTCGACCTTCTGGCGTCCCACGTCGCCGTCGCCGTGGATGACCTGTCGCTGGAGGTTCGAGCGCTCGACGGCGTCGTCGTCGGCGATCCCGATCGCGCCGACGCCCGCCGCCGCGAGGTACTGGACGACGGGCGCGCCGAGCCCGCCCGCGCCGACGACGAGGACACGGGCGTCGAGCAGTCGCTTCTGCCCCTCCGGACCGACGCCGTCCAAGATGACGTGTCTGGAGTAGCGGTCGAGTTGGGTCGCGTCGAGCGAGAGGCTCATGACTTCGACCAGTGCTGGCGCGAATATAATCGTGTTCCCGGCGGCGACAAAGACGCGACGCGGCCGACACTCGCTCCGTCGGCGACGGCTCTGGACCCGACGCCGACGCTTACTCCCCCGACGCGGTCACGGCGTCGGTCATCCAACAGTCGTCGACGCTGCCCAGCGAACTGTTCGTGGTCGCGCTCCCGCCGCCGACCCGGACGAGGCGGAACTCGTAGCGCCCGGTCACGGTGCCGTCCTCGCGCGTGACGACTTCGACTGCGGCGGTCCCGTCGGCGGTCTCCGGCACCGAGTACTCCGCGGTATCGTACGTGAGCATCGGGCCGTACCGGGCGGTCTCGAACAGCTCGACGTACTCGCCGACGGGTCCGACGACCTGCCTGTTCTCCGGCGACGCGAACGCCCGGAGGGTCCGGATGCCGTCGTTCGTCGCGTTGTCGTTGTACCGGAGCGCGTTCATCTGGATCTGGACGACCTGAAGCGCGGACCGCTCGCAGGTCGGGGACAACGCCGTGTTCCGCGCGGCCTCACCGGTCGGGTCGCCGTCGGCGGCCGACACGGTGTTCCCGCCGTCCGAGTCCGTGCCGCTCGCGTCGCCGCCGTCGTCCGTCGACCCTCCCACGTCGGACGGCGAGTCGATCGCCCCGTCGTCGCCGGCGATCCCGCCCGGCCCGCCGATCCCGGCGGCGCCGGCGGCGAACCCGGCCCCGGCCGCCGCGACGAGGAGCGCGACGACCGCGATCGCGGCGACGACGGTCCGGCGGGACGGTCGATCGCTCGCGGCGTCGGCGGTCGAACCGTCGCCCGGCTCACCGCTCTGGGGTGGATCGGGGTCGGAGTCGCTCGGCCGGTCGTCAGCTCGCGACGCGCCGGGCGAGTCGGCGACGTTCCGATCGGTGCGATCGGCGTCGCTGCGGCCTACCGGTCCCGACGCGCCGGCGGCCGTCGCCCCGCCGGCGGGATCACTCGCGTCGCCATCGCCCGAGGCGTCGTCGCCGCTCGCGCTGTCGACGGTCCGGACATCGTCGGTCGCCTCGTCGTCGGTGGCTAGCGATCCGTCGCCGGAATCGGTCGCAGCGCCGGGCTCGGGAGCGACCGCGTCGTACGATGCGGACCGAACGGGGACACCGAGAATCCGGTCCGCGATCTCGTCCGCCGCCGCCGGCGGGACGGCGTACAGGAGCCGCCGTCGGAGGTCCGCCGGAGAGACGACCGTCGAGTCGTCGAGCGTCCCGTCGTCAAGCAGTGAGTCACTCGCGACGACGACGGCGTCGGCCGGGCCGTCGGGGACGCGGCCGTCGGCGGCCGAGGCGACGAGCAGTTCGGTCCGCTGGTCCCCGTTTCGCACGGTCACTCGGGGCGGATCGGCGTCGGCCGCGTCGGCGGTCGCCGCGTACGCGTCGGCGACGAGCGTCGCGAGCGCGTCCGTGTCGAGCGACCTGAGCGCGGTCGCGAACGCGTCGGGCGGAATCGGGGTGGTCCCGGTCACGTGGCGATCGCCATGACTACAGTTGGTATGTGACGCGGTATCTTTGCTCTTGCGCCGCCGGCGTCCGGGGCGCGACGGCGGAGAGCGTCGGGAGCGTTAGACGACGAGCCCGTCGGGGGACGGGGGCGACGAGCGGCGCGTCCGCTCGGCGACGCGGTCGGTGAAAAACGAGAACCGAACGTCGACGGCGGCGTTACTTGCCCTGCCGGTCGTTCGAGGTGACGCTCGGGCGCGTCTTCTCGGTGCCCTTGCCGCGCTTGCGCTGGCCGCGGCCCTTGGTGCCGGCGGAGGTGAGCCCGCGGTACGCGCGACCCTTGTGGTCGTCCGAGCAGATCCAGTTCAGGTCGTCGTCGTTCTCGATTGCGGGGTGGGCGGGGTCCACGAGGATGACCTCGTGCCACTTCTGCGAGCCGTCCTCGCCGACCCAGTAGGAGTTGAGCACGCGGAGGTTGCGGTACTTCCGCGAGGCGCGCTCCTCGGCGATGCGCTGGATCGACTTGCGCCGCGAGACGCGGTTGACGCCCTGGCGCTTCGAGCGGCGGCCGGCCTTGAAGCGCTGCTTGCGCGAACCGCCCTTGCGGACGCTCACGCGGGCGACGATGACGCCCTGCTTGGCCTTGTAGCCCAGCTCGCGGGCCTTGTCCAGCCGGGTGGGGCGCTCGATGCGCTCGATGGCGCCCTGGTCGCGCCACTCCTGTTTGCGCTGCCACTGCAGCTCAGCTAGTTTCCCCTCCTTGGGGGACCGCCACGCCTCCTTGATGTGCGAGTAGAAGCTTCGTGCCATTGTTGTCCGCGGACGGTTGCGATTCAGCCGCGAGGGGCCACATGTCGTCTCGTCCCGGGGCGCGCGGCGGTCGGTCCGACCGCGGCCCCGGCGGCGAGTGCCCGCTGTGTCCGCACCAGCGAGTTGACGGAAATATCCGCGGTTCACTCTTAACCGCTTCGCTCCGCGGGTCGCGTGGGTTGCGGTCGCACGGGTTCGGCGAGACGTTCGGTCCGAACTGACGGGCGAGATATTCGGTCGGGACGCACAGTCGACGGGCGCGGTCGGAACGCTCGAACCGGCCGCCGCTCGTCGATCGATTAAAGTTCAATTGTATCGATGAACCGCTAGTGGTACACATCGACGCCGCGCCGGCGGCACGCGGGCGCGACGGAGGGAGGTACCGGTGGGAGGTATGAGACTCCTCGTCGTCGCGGGAACGACCGCGACCGCCGCCATCGACGGAATCAGCGCTGCGGGCGCCGACCCGGAGCTACGCGTTCACACGCCGAGCGCCGACCTCGAAATCGTCGAGGCGGGGCGCCCCGCGCCCGACTCGCCCGTGCCGATGAGTCCGACGGGCTGCGCGACGCCCGCGGTCGTCACCCGCGCGGTCCGCGAGCTGCTCGGCCCGGAGACCCTTCCCGTCGAGTTCGTCGACGCCGGACTCGGCGCGCCGACCGCGGCGAGCGTCCGCGAGGTCGGCGCGTCCCCGGGCGGCGACGTCCGCGACCCCGAGCCGGTCCCGGAGGCGGCGACCGTCTTCGAGCGCGCGCGCTCGCTGGCGCCCGACCTCGCCGTGTCCGGTGAGGGAGCCGGCCCCGAACGCGACGGCGACGGACCCGCCGAGCTGCTCGTCGCCGAGACGATTCCCGGCGGGACGACCACCGCGCTCGGAGTCCTGACCGCGCTCGGCGAGCGCGCCGCCGTTTCCTCGTCGCTACCGGCGAATCCGATCGAGCGCAAGCGGCGCGTCGTCGCCGAGGGGCTGGACGCGAGCGGCCTCGACCCGGTCGGCGCGGCGGACGACCCGATCGAGGCGGTCCGGCTGGCCGGCGACCCCGTCCTCGCCGGCGTTTCGGGGCTGATCGTCGGCGCGGCCGACGCCGGGATCGACGTGACCCTCGCGGGCGGCACACAGCTCGCGGCCGCGGCGGCGCTCGCCCGGCACGCGGGCGTCGAGCGACCGCTCCCGTTGGCGACCACGTCGCTCGTCGCGGACGACCCCACCGCGGACCTCCCGGCGCTCGCCGGCGACCTCGACCTGACGCTCGCGGCGGCCGATCCCGGGTTCGGCGAGAGCGACCACCCGGCGGTGGCGGCGTACGCCCGCGGCGAGGCGAAGGAGGGCGTCGGCATGGGCGGGGCGCTCGCGCTCGCGGAGCGCGCCGGGGTCGGCGACGACGCCGTCCGCGAGCGGGTCGCCGCCGTGGCCGACCGCCTGCTCGCGGAGCGGACGGAGTCCGACGGGGGAGACGGGACTACCCCCGCGAACGGAGGCGACCGACGGTGAGGGGACTCGTCCTCGCCGGCACGGCGTCGGGCGTCGGCAAGACGGTGGCGACCCTCGCGACGATCCGCGCGTTCGAGAACGCCGGCCGGACCGTCCGGCCCGCGAAAGCGGGGCCGGACTTCATCGACCCGAGCCACCACGCCCGGGTCGCCGGGCGGCCGTCGCGCACCCTCGACCCGTGGCTTCAGGGGAACGACGGCCTCCGACGGAACTACGCCCGCGGCGACGGTGACGTCTGCGTCGTCGAGGGAATGATGGGGCTGTACGACGGCAGCGCCGCGAGCACGGCCGAGGTGGCCGCCGCGCTCGACCTCCCGGTCGTCCTCGTCGTCGACGCGAGCGCCGGGATGGAGAGCGTCGCGGCGACCGCGCTCGGCTTCGCGACGTACGCCGACCGGACCGACCACGACCTCGACGTGGCGGGCGTCGTCGCACAGCGCGCGCACGGCGGCCGTCACGAGTCGGGGATCCGCGAGGCGCTCCCAAACTCGCTCGCCTACTGCGGCCGGATCCCACCCCGCGAGGATCTGGAGATCCCCGACCGCCACCTCGGACTACGGATGGGCGAGGAGGCACCGCTCGACTCGGCGGCGCTCGACGCCGCCGCCGAGACGCTCCGGACCGACCGGCTGCTCGATGTCGCGGGCGAACCGACGCTCCCCGCGACGGGCCCGGAGGCGAGACCGGCGGGCGGCGACAGCCGAGCGAACCCCGGAGACGGCGACGACCGCCCGCGGGTCGCGGTCGCGGACGACGCCGCCTTCCGGTTTGTCTACCCGGCCACCCGCGATCGGCTCGCCGAGCGCGCGACCGTAGTCCCCTTCGCGCCCGCGGCCGGCGACGACCTCCCGCCCTGCGACGGCGTCTACCTCCCCGGCGGCTACCCGGAGCTCCACGCCGCGGCGCTCGCCGACGGGCCCGCGCTTGCGTCGGTCGCGGACGCCGCGGCCGAGGGGACGCCCGTCCTCGGCGAGTGCGGCGGGCTGATGGCCCTCGCGGAGACGCTGACGACCGCCGACGGCGACAGCCACGAGATGGCGGGCGTCCTCCCCGCGAGCGTCGAGCGCCGGGAGCGGTATCAGGCGCTCGACCACGTCGAACTCCGCGCCCGCCGTGGCGCGCTCACGGCGGCCGCCGGGGATCGGCTCCGCGGCCACGAGTTCCACTACTCCGCGGCCGAGGTCGCCCCCGACGCCCGGTTCGCGTTCGACGTGGAGCGCGGGACCGGCATCGACGGCGACCGGGAGGGGCTGACCGAACACCGCACGCTCGGGACGTACTGTCACGTCCACCCCGAGAGCGGGGCGTTCGACGCGTTCCTCGACGAGGTGACGGGATGACGGGAGCCGCCGCGCCCGTCGGGGCCACCGAGCCGGCCGTCGCCGCGCAGGTCGCTGAACCCGCCGCCGCGCTGATCGCTCCGGCTGCCACGCTCCTCGCGCCGGTCGCGCTCGCCCTCGCGCTGGATCTCGCGGCCGCGGAGCCGCCGCACCGCGCCCACCCGGTCGCGCTGTTCGGGACCCTCGTCGGCCGGTTCGACCGGGAGTGGGGCCGCCCTCGGCTCGTCGGCGTCGCGGTCGCGGCCGGCCTCCCTCTCGCCGCGGCCGCACTCTGCGGCGGGGTCGTCTGGCTGGCCGCCGCGCACGGCCCGCGACCCGGCGGCGTCCCGGTCGCCGCCGTCGCCGCTGCGGCGGGCGTCTGCTTCTCGGTCGCGAGCCTCCGCATGCTGCTCGACGTGACCGGCGAGGTCGTCGCCGAGACCGAGACCGATCCCGACGCCGCCCGGGAGTCGGTCCGGGCGCTCGTCGGGCGCGACCCGGCCGACCTCTCTCCGGCCGCGCTCCGTAGCGCTGCGGTCGAGAGCGCCGCGGAGAACCTCGCGGACGGGTTCGTCGCACCGCTCGTCTGGTTCGCCGCCGGCGCGACCGGCGCCGTCGCGGTCGCGGCGGTCGGTGGGAGTCCCGGGGCCGGCACGACCGGCGTGACGGCCACGGTCGCCGGGAGCGCCGCGACCGTCGAGAGCGCGCTGGCGGCGGGGGTCGCGGCCGCGGCCTGGGTGAAGGCGGTGAACACGCTCGACTCGATGCTCGGCTACCGGTCGAAGCCGGTCGGCTGGGCCAGCGCCCGGCTCGACGACGCCGCGATGTTCCTGCCGGCGCGGGTCGCGGCGTGCTGTCTCGCCGTCGCGGCCCGGTCGCCCGGGAGCCTGCGGCGCGCCCGGTCGCTGGCCCGCGAGCCGGCGTCGCCGAACTCAGGCTGGCCGATGGCGACGGCCGCCGCCGCGCTCGGCGTCCGCCTAGAGAAGCCGGGGGCGTACGTCCTCGACGGCGGTCCGGAGGCGCCGTCGCCCGCGGCCGCCCGCGACGCCGTGCGGCTCGTCGGCGTCGCCGGCGGGGTCACCGTCGCGGCCGCGGCGGCGTGGGTCCTCGCGCTCGCGGGGGTGGTCGCGTGGTCCTGACCAGACCGGTCGCGGCGCTCCGCGGCGCGCTCGGGTTCCTCTCCCGGATCCCCGTCGGCCGCACCGACCGCGCCTGGGAGGCGTTCCGGCGGACGCCAGCGGCGATGCCGGCGGTCGGGTACGCGATCGGGGCGCTCGTCTCGCTCCCGGTCGTCGCGGCCGCGCTGGTGCCGGTTCGGGTGCCGCCGCTCACGGTCGGCGTCGCGTTCGCCGCGTGGCTCCCCCTCGTCACCGGGATCACCCACCTCGACGGCGTCGCGGACCTCGGCGACGCGGCGGTCGTCCACGGCGACGCCGAGCGGCGGCGGGCGGTCCTGAAAGACTCCGCGCTCGGCGTGGGCGGGACGGTCGCGCTCGCGCTCGTCGTCGCCGGGCTCGTCGCCGCGGGGGCGGCGGTCACGGGCGTCGCGGCCCGCTCGCTCGGCGACGCGGTCGCCCTCGTCGTCCTCGCGGAGGTGGGCGCGAAGGCCGCGACGGCGGCGCTCGTCTGCGTCGGCGACGCCCCGCACGAAGGGCTCGGGTCGGCGCTGACGGCGGCCTCCGGCCCGCGGGCGCTCGCCGGCGTCGCACTCGTGACGACGCCCGCGGCGCTGGGCGCGCGGGCGGGCCTCAGCTCCGGGGGCGCCGGCGTCGTCGCGGCCGCGCTCACCGCCGCGGTCGTCGTCGCCGCGCTCGCCTTCGCGTGGGCGCGCTCGCGGCTCGGCGGGGTCAGCGGCGACGTGCTCGGCGCGACGAACGAGCTCGCCCGCGTCGTCGGGCTACACGCGGGGGTGATCGCGTGGACGCTCTCGTGATGTGCGGCGGCCGCGGCACGCGACTCGACCGCGAGGGCGAGAAGCCGCTCGCGCCGGTGGCCGGGCGGTCGATGGTCGACCGGACGCTCGACGCCCTCGCCGCGAGCCGGGTCGAGACCGCGTACGCGGCCGTCTCGCCACACACGCCGCGGACCCGCGAGCGACTGGGCGAGCGGGCGAGCGGGGGCAGACGGGTCGCCGACGGCGCCGAACGAGGGGCGGGATCGGTCGAGGTGACCGTCGTCGACACGCCGGGCGACGGGTACGTCGCGGATCTTCAGGCGGCGCTGGCCGAGGGTCCGGAACCGCCGGTCCTCACGGTCGCGGTCGACCTCCCGCTGCTTGACGGGCCGGCGGTCGACGCCGTCCTCAACGCCCACGCCGCGGCCGGGGGCGAATCGTTGTCGATCCGCGTCCCCGCCGCACGCAAGCGCGGGCTGGGCGCGAGCGCCGACGCCGCGACCCGGTACGACGACGGCGACGGCGACGAAGCGGCTGGCGAAGCCGTGGACCCGCCCGACGAGCGCGTCCCGGCCGGCGTCAACGTCGTCGGCGCACTCGACGGCGGAGGCGACGAGGCCGTCCGCGCGACGCGCGACGCGCGCCTCGCGCTCAACGTCAACCGCCCCGGAGACCGTCGGCTCGCCGAGCGGATCCTCGCCGGCGACCGGGATGCCCCTACCCTCCCGAGCGGCGGAGTCGACTGGCTCGGCAAACCGGAGCCCGCCGAGGGGGGTGACCGGCCGTGAATCGCGAGCGGGCGGCGGCGCTCGGACGCGAACCCCACGGGAGCACCGACGACCCGGACCTGCTGGATTTCAGCGCGAACACGAACCCCGAGGTCCCGACGGGCGTCGAGCGCGTCTACCGCGCGGCCTTCGAGACGGCGCGGACGTACCCGCCGGAGCCGCCGGGGGCGTTCCGGGCGGCCGCGGCCGACTACGTCGGCTGCGAGCCCGAGAATGTGGTCCCGACGCCCGGCGGGCTGGCCGCGATCCGGACGGCGATCGCGCTCGCGGTCGACCCGGGCGACTCGGCCCTGCTCCCCGCGCCGAGTTTCGGCGAGTACGCCCGCGAGGTCCGACTTCGGGGCGGCGATCCCTCGTTCGTCGACGCCGAGCGCGTCCTTGACGCCGACCCGCGCGGCCACGCCCTGGCGGTCGTCTGTACACCGAACAACCCGACCGGGGCCGGCTACGACCGCGAGGCGCTGCTCGCGTTCGCGGAGCGTTGCCGCGCGGCCGACACCGTGCTGCTCGTCGACGAGGCGTTCCTCGGGTTCACCGAGCGCGAGTCGCTCGCGGGCACCGACGGCGTCGTCGTCGCGCGGGCGCTCACCAAGCTGTTCGGGCTTCCCGGGATCCGGGCCGGATTCGCGGTCGCGACGGGCGACCTCGGCGCGGCGATGCGGGGCGCGCGCCGGGCGTGGAACGTGAGCGCCCCGGCGCTCGCGACCGGGGAGTACTGCCTCCGGCAGACGGAGTTCGTCCGCGAGACCCGCGACCGCGTCCGCCGCGAGCGCGGGCGGCTGCGGACCGGCCTCGGCGAGCGGTACGACGTGGCGCCCTCCGCGGCCCCGTTCCTGCTCGTCGACGTCGGCGACCGCGACGTGGACCGCGTCGTCGCGCGCGCCCGGGAGCGGGGCGTCGCCGTCCGCGACGCGCGGACGTTCCGGGGCCTCGACTCGCACGTCAGGGTCGCGGTCCGCCGCCCGGCGGAGAACGACCGACTCCTCGCGGCGCTCGGCGTCGACGGCGAGGAAGACGACGACGAAGCGGACGCCGAGACGGGAGACGGCGGCGGAGGTGGGGACGCCGATGTTTGAGGCGACCGTCAGCGAGGGCGTCCTCCGGCTCCGGCGGCCGGGGACGCGCTGGCTCTCGACCGGGTGGGACGGCGGGCGGTCGCGGGCGGCGACCGCGTACAACGTCACCGTCCCGAAGGGGTTCGCCCGGACCGACCTCGGGACCTACCGCGACGAGCGGCTGGCGCGAGCGGGGTTCGCCGCCGAAGCGGACGGGCGGAGCGCCGAGGGGAGCGACGGCGACCGCGACGCGCCGCCGACGCTGTTCACGGGCGTCTCGATGGAGCACGCCCGCGGCGCGCGGCTCGGGCCGGTCGTCGCGTACGCGACGGTCGGCCTCTCGAACCCCGCGATGCTGCCGATGGAGCCGACGGACGAGGGCGAGCCGGTCGATTCGGGCGCCGACGCCGCCGGCTCGCCGGTCGACCCCCCCGGAACGGTGAACCTGATCGTCGGAGCGACGCGGCGGCTCGCCCCCGGGGCCGCGGCGAACCTCGTCGCGGTCGCGGCCGAGGCGAAGACGGCGACGCTGCTCGCGGGGGCGGGGATTCCGGGGACGACGAGCGACGCCGTCGTCGTCGCCGACGATCCGGAGGGCGAGCCGGCGGAGTTCTCCGGGAGCGCCACGGCGGTCGGCGGGGCGGCCCGCGCCTGCGTCCGGGACGCGGTCCGCGCGAGCCTGCGGTCGCGGTACCCGGACGGCGACGTGCCCGGACCGGCGGCCGACGCCGAACACGGCGTCGTCACCGGCGACCGGGCGGAGGTTTTCGACCCATGACCACGAACCACGACGACACCGACGACGAGGAACCGACCGACGCGCACGAGGAAACACCGACCGACGCCGGCGAGGGAGCCGCAGGCGACCGCGCCCGCACCCCGGGCGGCGGCGCGGCCCCGGAGCCGGAGCCGATCGAGCCGGCCGCCCCCGAGGAGTTCGGACTGGTCCAGGCGTTCTGGGGCGACGGCAAGGGGAAGACCACCGCGGCGATGGGGATGGGCTTCCGGGCCGCGGGCCACGGCTACCGCGTCCACATGCTCCAGTTCATGAAGGGCGGCGCGGACAGCGTCGAGGGCGTCAGGGGCGAGTACAACGCGATCGCGGCCGTTCCGGGCTTCACCTACGAGAACGCCGGTCACTACGGCTGGCACGGCCTGCTCGACGGGTCGGCCGACGACAAGCACGAGGCGAAGGCGGCGGCCGCCTTCGACCGCGCGGAGGCGCTCGTCATGGGCGCTGCGGAGGCAGACCTGACCGAGCCGCTCGCACTCGACGGGGCGCCCGAGGCGGGCGTCCACCTGCTGATACTCGACGAGCTGCTGTACGCGGCCGACCGCGGGCTCGTCGCCCCCGACGAGGTCGTCCGCCTCGCCGAGTCGAAGCCCGAGGACCTCGAACTCGTCCTCACCGGAAGCCACGCCGAACCGGACTATCTTGACGGCGTCGCCGATCTGATCTCGAACGTCCGCAAGGTCGCCCACCCGTTCGACGACGGTCAGCGGGCGCGCAGGGGGACGGAGTACTGACGATGAGGGCCGCGCGACCGTGACCGACGCCGGCGCGGACGAGGGCGGCGGGGCCGAGGCGGACCCGGAGAGTGACGCCGACACGGTGCTGATCGCGGGTACCGCGAGCCACGTCGGCAAGAGCACGCTGGCGGCCGGGCTCTGCCGACTGCTCGCGCGGCGCGGCGTCTCGGTCGCACCGTACAAGGCCCAGAACATGAGCAACAACGCGCGGGTCGCGCTCGCCCCGGACGGCGAGTGGGGCGAGGTCGGCGTCTCCCAACACGTCCAGGCCCGGGCGGCCGAGACCGTGCCGACGACCGACGTGAACCCCGTCCTGCTCAAGCCGCGCGGCGGCGGCGAGAGCCAGGTGATCGTCGACGGCGAGGCGGTCGCGAACGCTCCGGCGTCGACGTACTACGACGACCACTGGGCGACCGCCCGCGACGCCGCGGTCGCCGCCCACGAGCGCCTCGCGGCCGACCACGACGTGATCGTCGCCGAAGGCGCGGGGAGCATCGCCGAGATCAACCTCCACGACCGCGACCTCGCGAACGTCGAGTGCGCGCGGTTCGCGGACGCGGCGATCCTGATCGCGGTCGACATCGAGCGCGGCGGCGCGTTCGCGAGCCTCTACGGGACCCTCGAACTGCTCCCCGACGACCTCCGCGAGCGCGTGTGCGGCGCCGTGATCACGAAGTTCCGTGGCGACCCGGCCCTCCTCGAACCCGGGATCGACGAGATCGAGGCCCGAACCGGCGTGCCCGTCGTCGGCGTCGTCCCGCACGACGACCCGGGGCTCCCGGCGGAGGACAGCCTCTCGCTGCCCGACGCGGCGACCGCCGAGGACGGAAGCGGTGGCGGCGGGACCGGCAGCGGCGGCGTCCTCGGCACCGACGACGGCGTTCCGGACGACGAGGCCGTCCGGGTCGGGGTCCCGCGGCTGCCGCGCATCTCGAACTTCACCGACCTGGAGCCGCTCGCGCGCGAGCCGGGAGTCCGCGTCGCCTACCTCCCGCTCGACGCCGCGCTCGACGGGGTCGACGCGGTGGTCCTCCCGGGGTCGAAGAACACCGTCGACGACCTGCTCGCACTCCGCGAGGCCGGCTTCGACGGCGCGCTGCGCGCGTTCGACGCCCCCGTGGTCGGCGTCTGCGGCGGGTACCAGCTGCTCGGCGAACGGCTCCTCGACGCGGCCGTCGAGGGCGTCGGCGACCGCGAAGCGGTTCCGGGGGTCGGCCTCCTGCCAGTCGAGACGCGGTTCTCGACGGAGAAGCGCGTCGAGCGCGTCACCCGGGCGGTCGACGGCGTCGGCCCGATCGCCGGCGCCGAGGGGCGCGCGACGGGCTACGAGATCCGCGCCGGGCGGACGCGGGTCCTCGACGACGGGGAGCGGGAGGCCGCGCCGACGCTGCTCGCGACCGAGCCGCTCGGTGCCGAGGGCGTCGCCACCGACCGCGTCCTCGGGACGTACCTCCACGGACTCTTCGAGACGGCGGCCGTGCGCGACGCCTTCGTCGAGACGGTCTTCGCGAGCGCGGGCCGGACGCGCCCGGACGCGACGACCGCCGACCGGTCGCCGTACGAGCGCGCGGCCGACCTCGTCGCGGACCACGTGGACCTGGCCGCCGCCGGGCTCGACGAGCTCCTCGGGTCCGCGGAGTGAGGCGACGGGGGATCCGAAGGCGGAAATTATATTGTCCTAAACACCCAATACTGGCGCATGAGCGACGCAGCCGAAGCGAACGAATCGACGGGAGACGACGCGAAGACCGAGCGCGAGCGGATTCGCGAGCAGAAGCGCCGAGAGCTGGAAGCGCGCCTCGGCGACGGCGACGCGCTCGACGAGGGCGCCGGAACCGAGACGGGCGACAGCGGGGCGGCGACCCCGGACGAGCCGATCCACGTGAACGGACCGGACGAACTCCAGCGCACGGTCGACGAGCACGACGTCGTCCTCGTGGACTGTTACGCCGACTGGTGTGGCCCTTGTCAGATGATGGAGCCCACGATCGAGGCGCTCGCGGCCGAAAGCGACGCCGCGATCGCCAAGGTCGACGTCGACGCGAACCAAGCGGTCGCCCAGCAGCTGGGCGCGCGCAGCATCCCGACGCTCGTCCTGTTCGCCGGCGGCGAGGCGGTCGACCGGTTCGTCGGCGCGCAGGACCGGGCGACGCTCGAATCCGCGATCAACGAACACGCCGCCTGACGCGGCGGGGGAGCAGAGCCCTCAGTTCTCCGCGAGCGTCTCCTCCAAGAGCTTCCGCTGTGCGGTCGCGAGGTGCTCGGCGAACGTCGAGGGAGAGATGTCGAGCGCGTCGGCGACCGCGCTCGCGTTGGCGTCGCGGGGGCGTTCGAAGTAGCCCATGCGGTAGGCGGTCCGCAACACCTCGCACTGGCGATCGGTGAGGCGGCCGCGGTCGACGAGGGTCCGGTCCGACACCTCGTCGCCGCGCGCCGACCCCTCGACGAGGTAGCGGACCTCGACGCGCTCCGCCGTCCCGTCGAGCGCCGAGACGATGTCGCGCAGGCGTTCGAGGTCGGGGAGGTGGAGCGTCAGGAGGAGGACGCCGTCCTCGGCGCGGGCGTCCGCGATCGGGCAGTCGAGCTCCTCGATTATCCGGCAGGCGCACGCCCCGTCGCGCGGGCGGTCGTACCGGTACACCCGCTCGTCGCCGAGGTCGACGACCGAGGTGGGCGTCGGGACCCCCTCCGCGCGGTCGACCGCGTCCGGGTCGCGGGCGCGGAACTCCTCGGTGTGCGTGTCACCCACGTGCGTCCAGTTGACGCCGGTTATCGGTCCGTCGTGGACGGTCGACGCGGCGACGACCGGACACCCCTCGGTCCCGTGGATCGCGACGCCGGCGCGAACGCCCCCGTGCGCGGCCGCGACACCGTCGTCCGCCGGCTTCCCTCCGGTTCCCATCAGATCGGGGTTAGCACGACGGGTACAAATGCCTGATCCACGATACACCGGTCCCGTGACCGGGTCTCGCAGAGAACACCCGCAATACTGAGGGCCGGTCGGTATCGGTCCGCGCCCCGGAGTCGCAGCCGTGACACGAGCGATCCACGCACTCGGAGCGATCGCCCTGGCCGGCGCCGGGGGCGGAATGAGCGTCGCGGCGGCCGCGGGGTTGGCCGGCGGCGCCGGAGGCGGACCGAACCTGCTGGCCGGCGCGGTCGTCCTCGCGGTCGGCGCGGTGAGCCTCGGCGCCACCGTCGCGAGGGAGACCCGGGACGCGCTGCGGACGGACGGCTTCGGCGTCACGCGGACCGACCTCGGCAACGCGACCGCCGTCGCCGCCGCGGCGCCGATCACGTACGCCCTCTCCGTGCGGGTGGGCGTCGGCGCGGTCGTCGCGTCCGCACTCGTTGGGCTCTGCGCGCACCTCCTGACCGAGACGTACGGCGCCCCCGCCTACTGCGGTTCGTTCGTCGGGATGGCGACCCCCGCGGCCGACGCCGAACTCGGGTCGGTGGCCGCCGCCGGCCTCGTCGCCGCCGGCGTCTTCGTCGCCGCCAAGCGCGCGTTCAACGGGTTCGGCGGGAAGCTCGGCACGACGGCGTTCGTCGGCTGCCTGTCGGTGGCGGCGCTCGGCGGGCTGACTCCCGGCGCGGGGACGGTCCCGGAGCCGGCCGTCGCGACGGGGCTCGTCGCCGCGGCGGCCGTCGCCGCGCCCGTCACGTACCTCGTGAGCGTTCAGCTCGACCACGGCCCGGTCGTCGCCTCCGCCGTCGTCGGGCTCGCGGCCGGCCTCGTCTGTCCGCCGCTGTTCGCCGCGGGCGACGCGGTCGCTGCGGTCGCCTTCTGCGCGTCGTTCGCCGGGATGGCCACCCCGGAGCGGATCCCAGGGCCCGGCGCGATGCTGTTGGCCGGCGGGACAGCCGGCGTGGCGTTCGTCGGCGCGGCGCCGTACTTCGTCGGATTCGGCGGGAAGCTCGGCACGATCGCGTTCGCCGCCTGCCTCGTGACCGCGGGCGCCCTGTCGCTCGGCCGCCTGCTCGCGCCGGCGGGGAGCGACGCCGTGACCGGGTGACTCGCCGCCGCGTCGGGAGCGCGAAGACGGCGGACGAACACCGTCGACCGGCGCGAGAGGCGGGCGGACATCGAGGCGAGGGGACGGGTACCGAGACGGGAGGGCCGGCACCGAGACGAGAGGGTAATTAAAACACCACGCTACGCCGGGGGTGTTCGGAGGGTGCTGGGGCTCCTACGTGGGACCGATGCCCGATCCGACCGAACGGAGCTTCGAGTCGAGCCCCACCGTCTGTCCGTTCTGCGGCGTCGGCTGCCAGATCGAGTACGCCGACCGCGGCGGCGCGACCGGCGTCGAGGGGGCGGTGAACGCCAAGGGAGAGATCTGCCCGAAGGGGGCGGCCGCGTTCGACGTGGTCGACCACGAGGACCGCCTGACGGAGCCGCTGGTCCGACACGACGGGCACTTCGTCACCGCGCCGTGGGGGGAGGCGCTCGACCGCGTCGCGAGCGGAATCGGGCGCGTGGTCGACGAGCACGGCCCCGACGCCGTCCAGTTCTTCGCGTCGTCGAACTGTACGAACGAGGAGAACTACGTCCTCCAGAAGCTCGCGCGCGTCCTCGGGACCAACAACGTCGACAACTGCGCGCGGCTCTGTCACTCCTCGACCGTCGCGGCGATGAGCGAGCGGTTCGGGGCCGGCGCGATGACGAACACGCTCGACGACCTCCGGGAGACGGACTGCCTGTTCGTCAACGGGGCCAACCCGGCCGAGCAACACCCCGTGGCGTTCCGGTCGTACCTCCTCCCGGCGATCCGCGACGGCGCGACGCTGGTCCACGTCGACCCGCGCGCGAACGACACCACCGAGGCGGCGGACGTCCACCTGCCGCTGCGCCCCGGCACCGACATCGAGGTGGCGAACGCGGTCGCGGCGGTCCTCGTCGAGGAGGACCTCGTCGACGAGTCGTTCCTCGACGAGCGCACGACCGGGTTCGACCGCCTTCGCGGCCACCTCGCCGGCGTGGACGTCGCCGCGAACGCCGAGGCGGCCGGCGTCGACCCGGAGGCGATCCGGGAGGCCGCCCGGGCGTACGGCGAGGCCGACCGCGCCGCGATCGTGACGGGGATGGGGACGAGCCAGCACCGCTGCGGCACCGACAACGTCCACGCCCTGCTCAACCTCGCGCTGCTGACCGGCAACGTCGGCCGCCCCGGGACGGGCGTGAACCCGCTGCGGGGCCAAAACAACGTTCAGGGCACGAGTGACGTTGGAGGACTGCCAGGCGTGCTCCCCGGGTACGAGCCCGTGACGGACGCGGCCGCCCGCGAGCGCGTCGCCGAGGTGTGGGGGGTCGAGCCGCCGGCGGAGCCCGGCCTCACCGAGGTGGAGGCGACCCACCGGTTCGGCGACGAGGTGCGCGCGGCGGTCGTCTTCGGCGAGAACCCGGCCGTCACCGAGCCGAACGCGACGGCGGTCGCGTCGGCGTTCGACGACCTCGACTTCTGCGTCGTCATCGACCTGTTCGAGACGGCGACGGCCAAGCACGCGGACGTGGTCCTCCCCGGGAGCGCGTGGGCCGAGAAGGCCGGGACCGTGACGAACACCGACCGGCGCGTGATGCGGATGCGGCCGAACGCGGACCTGCCGGGGAACGCGCGACGGGACTTCGAGATCCTCACCGACCTCGGCCAGCGGCTGACCGACCGGCCGGACGCGTTCGACCACGACGGCCCGGAAGCGGCCTTCGAGGAGCTGACCCGCGTCGCCCCGATCTACGAGGGGATGAGCTACGCGGAGATCGGCGGCGCCTACCAGCGGTGGCCGTTCTCGGCGAGCGACGGGGCCGGCACCGACGTGTTACACGCGGAGACGTTCGCGACGGGCGAGCGCACCGCCCCGCTCGCGGTCGTCGACCCGGTCCCGCCCGCGGACGAACTCGACGCCGGCGAGCTGACGCTGACGACCGGTCGCGTGATGCAGCAGTTCAACAGCGGGGCGCTCAGCCGGCGCTCCGACCGACTCGTGGCGATGCGGGGCGAGGACGCGCTCCAGATCCACCCGGCGGACGCCGCCGATCACGAGATCGAGGACGGCGACCGAGTGACCGTCTCGAACGAGCGCGGGAGCGTCGAGGTCGCCGCCGAGGTCACGCCGGCGGTCCGCGAGGGCGTCGTGTTCTGTACGTTCCACTACCCGGACCCGCTCGCGAACGCGCTGACGGGCGACGCGCTCGACCCGGCGGCGAAGATCCCCGAGTTCAAGCACTCGGCGGTCGCGGTCGAGCCGGTCGCCGACGGGGACGCGCCCGCGGAAGGCGACGCGGCCGGCGCCGACTGAACGGGCGCCGACGCGGGGTCGGCCGTCCGTCGCGGATAGGCGGCACGAATCGCCGGTATCAGCCGTGAGACCTGGGGGTGGCCGTTTATATAACCCAAGCGGAGAGGTCTCAGCATGGCTACATCGGGAGAGTACGGCCGGCACGACTTCGGTCAGGGCGGCTTGAACGACGGGCTCGACGTGGGTGAGCTGGTCGACGAGATCGGTCTCGACGGGGACGAGATCGCGTGGCGAAAGGAGTTCGTCGGCTTCGACGCAGAAGACGAGCGGCGACTGAGCCGGTACGAGGACGCGTTCGCGGAGAACGCGGAGCAGATCGCGGACGACTTCTACGAGAACCTCACCGAGCACGAGCAGACGACCGCGGTGATCGGCCGGTCCGACAAGGGACTCGAACAGCTCAAGCGGACCCAGTCGGCGTACCTCGTGACGCTCGCGGGGGGCGAGTACGGGACGGAGTACTTCGAGGACCGGGCGCGGATCGGCAAGATCCACGACATGCTGGAAATGCCGATGAAACACTACATCGGGCAGTACGGCGTCTACTACGACCTGATCCTCCCGCTTATCGGCGACCGGCTCGTCGACTCGCTCACCGACCGGCTGGCCCCCGACGACGGCGGGACGGTCGACGACGAGACCGCGGCGGCGGTCGAGGCGGAGGTCGACGACGCGATCGAGGACCTGCTCTCCGTCCTCCGGATCGTCAACCTCGACATGCAGGTCGTCACGGACACGTACATCCACTCGTACAGCGAGAAGCTCTCGGCGGCCGTCGAGCGGAACGAGGAGCTGATGGCGGAGGTGGAGGCGGAGGTCGAAGACCCGATCAGCGACCTCCGCGAGTCGGCGGGCGACGTCGCCGAGAGCGCCGCCGAGGTGGGCGACGCGGCCGAGGAACAGTCGCGGCGGGTCGCCGAGGTCTCCTCCGAGGTCGCGAACCTCTCGGCGACCGTCGAGGAGGTGGCGTCGACGGCCGACGAGGTCGATCGGACGAGCAGCCGGGCAGAGGCCCTCGCGGAGGACGGCCGTGACGCGGCCGACGACGCCGCGTCGGCCATGGACGACATCGGCGACGCGGTCGACGAGGTGGCGGCCGACGTGGAGGCGCTCCAAGAGCGGGTCGAGGAGATCGACGAGTTCGTCGACGCGATCGACGGGATCGCCGACCAGACGAACCTGCTCGCGCTCAACGCCTCGATCGAGGCGGCCCGGGCCGGCGAGGCGGGTGCCGGGTTCGGCGTCGTCGCCGACGAGATCAAGTCGCTCGCGGAGGAGTCGCAGGGGCACGCGAGCGACATCGAGTCGATGGTCGACGGCATCCGCGCCGACACCGAGGAGACGGTCGAGAGCCTCTCGGAGACGACGGTGCGAGTCGACGAGGGGAGCGAGCGCGTCGGCGACGCGGCGGAGAGCCTCACCGACATCGCCGAGGCAGTCACCGAGACGGCCGACGGGATCGACGAGGTCTCCGACGTGACCGACGAGCAGGCCGCGGCCGCCGAGGAGATCGCCGCGACGATCGACGGGGTGGTCGAGCAGTCGAATCAGATCTCGGAGCGGATGGGAGAGCTCGCGGAGGAGAGCGAGTGCCAGTCCGCGGCGGTCGAGGAGGTCGAACGCAGCGTGCGCCGGCTGTCCGCCGACGGCGGCGACGACGGATTCCAAGCGGCGTCGGTGACGGACGGCGGCCGGTCGATCCCGGCGGGGCTACCGGAAGGGATGCCGGAGTTCGTGATCGACCGCCTCTCCGACGAGGAGTTACAGGCGATCGCGGCCGGCGACCTAGAGATGGACGACCTCCGGTGAGCCGGTCGGCGTGACCGGCGCGTCGGAGGCGCAGGAGCCGCGGCCCGAGCGGTCGGACTCAGGGGACGAAGTACGCGTCCGGTCCTCGAACGCCGGAGAGCTCGCGGAGCGCGGGGGCGCCGCACCGGTCGCAGGCGTCCGGCTCCGCAGCGGCGTCGGCCCGGGCGAACACCGTCTCGCAGGCGTCGCAGGCGACGTAGCGGAGCGCGAGCGACGGGGTGTCGGTCATGGGCGGGGTAGGCGGCCGACGCACTTGAACCGACGCCCGGGGCGGGTCGGTCTCGCCCGGACCCGGCATCGCCGGTCGGGTCACTATTGCCCGGACCCGGCGTCGCCGGAGGACGCGATCCGCGCCTCGTACTTCGCCAGCGACTCGTCGAGCGCCTCGGCGGCGTCGGCGTCCGCCGCCTCGGCGAGCGCGAGCAGCGCGAACAGCGCGTCGCCGATCTCGTCGGTCGCGATCGCGGCGGCGTCCGGCTCGCTTCCGTAGTCGGTCGAGGTCGCCACCTCCTTGGCGATCTCGCCGACCTCGCTCTCGAGGTCGAGGACCCGGTGCGCGAGGTCGGTCTCTAACCCGTGCTCGGCGACGAAGGCGGCGACGCGGTCCTGATCGTCCATACGCGTGGCCTCCCTCGCCTCGGTAAAGAATCCTCCCGCTTCGGTCGCCCCGAGACCGCGGGCTTCGGTGGTGGCGAGGACGGCCGGTCGCGCAACCCCTAAGACGCGAGCGACCCCAGTGTTCGTATGCGAATCGCGATACTCGGCGGCACCGGCGACATCGGCGAGGGGCTCGCGCTCCGGCTGGCGGCGGACACCCCGCACCGGATCGCGGTCGGGTCGCGGGAGGCCGAGAAGGCCGAGACCAAGGCCGAGGAGTACACGACCGAACTGGAGAGCCGCGGGCTCGACGCCGCGGTGACCGGCGGGGAGAACGCCGCTGTCGCCGCCGACGCCCGCGTCGTCGTCCTCGCGGTGCCGCCGTATCACGTCGGCGACACCGTGGAGGCGGTGGCGGGGTCGCTGGACGACGGCGACGTGCTCGTCTCGCCCGCCACGGGGATGAAACGCGACGACGAGGGGTTCCACTACCACAAGCCCGGCGCGGGCTCAGTGACCGCGATCGTCGCCGACGCGGCGCCGGAGGGCGTCGCCGTCGTCGGCGCGTTCCACAACCTCGCCGCCGCGCGGCTGGCGAACCTCGACGCCGACCTCGGCGTCGACACGCTCGTCATCGGCGACGACGAGGACGCGAAGCGAACGGTCGCGGACGTCGCCGAGGGGATCGAGGGGCTCCGCGCGCTCGACGCGGGCGGGATCGCCAACGCACCCGAGATCGAGGCGCTGACGCCGCTTCTGATCAACGTCGCCTCGAACAACGACGGGCTCAACGACCTAGGCGTCCGGTTCCAGTAGGACCGGAGGCGGACCGTCACCGAGCGCTATGACGAACGGATGACCGCCCGCGGATCGGCGGCGAACGCCGCCGGAGTCCCGGCTCGGCGGTGAGGTTCCGGGGCCGCGAACCACGGGAGAGATCCCCGGGCGAGCGTCGGCGCAGTCGTCCGGATCTCCGCCGGCACGGCGTTCCGTTAGGCCTTTGCGCGCCGGGGCCCTCCGGTCGGTAGATGGAGTACTTGCAGCGTCGGGTCGGGCTGGTCGAAGACCGGATCGAGTCGGTCATCGACGACGTCGAGCCCGAGGAGCTGTCCGGTGAGGTGGGGCACGTCGTCCTCGCGGGCGGCAAGCGCGTCCGCCCCGCGGTGACCGTCCTCGCCTGCGAGGCGTTCGACGGCGACCCCGAGGAGGCGGTCGACTTCGCGGCCGGTATCGAGTTCGTCCACAACGCCTCGCTCGTGATCGACGACATCATCGACCGCTCCGAGGTCCGCCGCGGCACCCCCGCCGCGTGGGCGGAGTTCGGCTACGGCCCGGCGATCATCGCGAGTGACGGCCTGCTCGGCGAGGCGTTCGCGCTGTTCTCCGCCGAGCCGCGCGCGATGCGCACCGTCGCCGAGGCGATGGTCGAACTCGGCGAGGGCGAGGCGACCGAGCTCGCCGCGCGCCCGACCAACGAGGCCGAGTACATGGATCTGGCGCGCCGGAAGACGGGCGCGCTGTTCCGCGCCGCCGCCGAGTTGGGCGCGGTCGCGGGCGGCGCCGACCCCCACGCGATCGACTCGTTCGGCGAGTACGCGGAGCGCGTCGGCGTCGCCTTCCAGATGCGCGACGACGTGTTGGACGCCACCGCCGACGCCGACGACCTCGGCAAACCGACCGGACAGGACGCTGAGATGGACCGCCCGAGCGTCCTCCAGGTCACGTCGCTGTCGCCCGAGGAGATCAACGAGCGTGCCCGCGCCGAGTCGGAGCGCGCGCTCGCCGCCCTCGACGACGCCGATCCGCCCGAGACCGAGGCGATCGAGTACCTGCGCGACCTCGCAGAGTTCGTCGTCGTCCGCGAACGGTGATCGGAAGAGAGCGTTCGTGCGGTCAGATCCCGGCGCTCAGATCTCGTACTCCGCTTTCTCCATGAGGTCCGCGAACACCTCGGTCCCCATCGCCTCCTCGTAGACGATGGCAGTGAGCATCCCGCCGGGGTAGACGCCGCCGTTCTGGACGTGGTCCACCTTGTGGCAGTGCATCGGGTAGATGCCGGGGTCCGCGTCCGCCGCGAACTCGACGGTGTACCGCTCCGCGGGCGCGACGTTCACCACGTCCTCAGGTAATTGCAGTACCTCGGGGTACGGCGCGCCGTCCTTCTCCACCGTGCGGAACCGGTGGTTGTGCGTGTGCATCGGGTGCGACATGAACCCCGCGTTGACCAGGTGGAGCCGCACCGTGTCGCCCTCGCTGACGACGACCGGCGAGCCGTGGTCGGGGTTGAGCGTGTACGGCGCGACGCGGCCGTTGATCGTGAACGCGTCGGGGCGACGGTCCTGAACGTCGTAGCTGACGTCCGCGCCGCCGTACGACCGTGAGAGCCGCGTGTCCCAGTCTTTCAGCGTCATGAACTGCTCGACGTCGGCTTCCTCGTACCCCTCGGGGTCGATCCGGAGGATCCCGTACATCCCCATGTCCATGTGCATCGGGGTGTTGAAGTGGCAGTGGTAGAGGTGGGTGCCGGGCACGTCCGCGCCGATCTGGTAGGTGTGCTCCTCGCCAGGCATCACGGTGATCCCCGTCGTGGACGGGACCCCGTCGTCCTTCCATGACTTCGAGACGCCGTGGAAGTGGAGCGTGTGCGGCATCTCCCCGCCGGTGTTGTCGAGGGTGATCGAGAGGTCGTCGCCCTCGGTCGCCCGGAGCACCGGGCCGGGGACGCTCGGCGTCCCGTCGTCGGCCTGGAACGCCCACGTCACCGGCATCTCGACCGGCCCGCCCAGCGATCTCCCGGGGTGGGCCGCGTGTCGGGCGTGGACCGAGCGCAGCGTCACCTCGCGGCCGCGCTCGTCGAGGTCGACGACCTCCGGCGACCCCGTCTCCGGGAGCGTCGGCCCGTCGTCGGTCGCCGGCGGGTCCGCGTCGTCGCCGGCGCTCGCGGTGGTGGTGGCCTCGTTCAGACAGCCCGCCAGCCCGGCGACGCCCGAGAGCCCCGCGGCCTGAAGGATCGTTCGTCGCGCGAAGCCGCCGTCGGAGACGGAGTCGTTCTGCGACATGTCTCAAGCGAGGGGGTGGGGGGAGATAACCCGGACGCGGCTTCCCGGTTCGAGACACGACGAGCGAACCAGTTCGTCCGCGAGCACATAAATGCGGCAGCGACCGCGGCGACCGGATCGCTCAGTCGTCCGCCGGCTCCTCGGCGGCCGCGTTCTCGCCGATGGGCTCGCTGTCCCAGTAGGCGTGGTCGTCGTCCGTCCGGAAGCAGGTCGCCGTGCGCTCCTCGCCGAGGTCGTACCCCGGGGGGGTCGACTCCCGGCAGGCGGCCCGCGCCTCCGGACATCGGGTGTGGAACCGACACCCGCTCGGCGGGTTCCGCGGCGAGGGCACGTCGCCGCGGAGCGTGGTGAACTCCTCGTCTCGCGCGTCCGTGCTCGCTCGCGGGACGCTCGACAGGAGCGCCTTCGTGTACGGGTGGGCGGGGTCGTCGAAGATCTCCTCGACCGGCCCGATCTCGACGATCTCGCCGAGGTACATCACCGCGACGCGGTCGCAGACGTGGCGGACCACGCCGAGGTTGTGCGCGATGAAGAGGAACGTGAGCCCGAAGTCGTCCTGAAGGTCTTCGAGCAGGTTCAGGATCTGGGCCTGAACGCTCACGTCGAGGGCGGACACCGGCTCGTCGAGGACGACGAAGTCGGGGTCCAAAGCGAGCGCGCGGGCGATCCCGATCCGCTGTCGCTGCCCGCCGGAGAATTCGTGGGGGTACCGGTCCATCTGGTCGGCGGACAGCCCGACGCGTTCGAGCAGGTCGCGGGCCGTCTCGCGCCGCTCAGCCCGGTCGGCCACGTCGTGGATCCGCAACCCCTCAGTGACGATGTCGCCGGTGGTCATCCGCGGGTCGAGACTGGAGAACGGGTCCTGGAACACGATCTGGGCGCGCCGGCGGAACTCCGTCAGCTCCCGCGACCCCATGCCCCGCACGTCCTCGCCGTCGAAGGTGATCTCGCCGGCGGTGGGCTCGCGGAGCCGCAACACCGTCTCGCCGGTCGTCGACTTCCCGCAGCCGGACTCGCCGACGAGCCCGAGCGTCTCGCCCTCGCGCACGTCGAAGGAGACGCCGTCGACCGCCTTCACGCTCTCCGACTCCTGTCCGAGCAGGCGGTCGACGAGCGACGGGTCGTCCGCGTAGTACTTTTTCAGCCCGTCGACGGAGAGCAGCGAGTCGCTCACTCGCCGTCACCTCCGTCGGCCGCGACCCCGTCGTCGGGATCGGCGGCGTCGCCCCCGTCGAAGTAGCCGTCGGGGAGCGCGTCGGCCGGGTCGTACTCGCGGTCCGCGAGGACGCACTTGGCGCCGTGGTCGGCGGCGGCCTCGACCGTCGCCTCGGGCGGCTTGTCGAGGCACGCCTCCATCGCCTTCGGGCACCGGTCCGCGAAGTAACACCGGTCGCCCATCTCGGCGTCGATCAGGCTCGGGACGTTGCCCGCGATCGGTTCGAGCCGCGCCCGCGGGTCGTCCACGTCCGGGATGGAGCCGAGCAGCCCCCGCGTGTACGGGTGAACGGTGTCCTCGAAGACGGAGTCGAGCGTGCCGCGCTCGACGATCTCGCCGGCGTACATCACGCAGACGCGGTCGCACATCTCGGCGATGACACCGAGGTCGTGGGTGATGAGCACGATGCTCATCCCGCGGTCCGCTTGGATCTCTTTCAGCAGGTTCAGGATCTGCGCCTGGATCGTCACGTCGAGGGCGGTCGTCGGCTCGTCGGCGATCAGCACGTCCGGCTCGCCGGCGAGCGCCTGCGCGATCATCGCGCGCTGGAGCATCCCGCCCGAGAACTGGCCGGGGTACTCGTCGACGCGCTCCTCGGGGTCGGGGATCCCGACCTGCCCGAGCAGCTCGACCGCCCGGTCCATGCTCTCCTCGCTCGTGTAATCTCGACCGGGGACGATCCCGTCGAGGAGGTACTTCCCGAGCCCGTACCCCTGCGTCCGCGAGCGCGTCGAGCGGGGGTTCGCCCGCGCCCGCCGCTGCACCTCGACCGCCTCGGCGATCTGTTCGCCGACGGTGATCGAGGGGTTGAAGCTGCTCATCGGGTCCTGGAAGATGACGCTAAACGAGGGGCCGCGCAGCGACCGCCGGACGCTGGGCGGCACGGTCCGGAGGTCGACGTGGTCGCCGTCGACCCCGACCCCCTCGGTCCCGCGGAACTCCTCGGCGAGGTCGGGGTCGCGGTACCACACCTCGCCGGCGGTGATCCGGCCCGGGGTCTCGACGAGGTCGACGAGCGACAGCGCCGTCACGGACTTGCCGGAGCCGGACTCGCCGACCACGCCGAGGATCTCGTCCTCGCGGAGGTCGAACGACGCCGACTCCACCGCGTTGATCTGCCCCTCTTCGGTGAAGAAGCGGGTCGAGAGGTCCCGGACCGACAGCACGTCGCCGGGCGCGGGCGCCCCGCTCGGCGTCGCCGCGCCGAGGCGTCCGGCGTCGGCGGTCGCGGCGGGGTCGCTCGCCCCGCCGTCGGTCGCCGCGGTCGGCTCGCTCCCCGCCGGGTCGTCGTCCGGCCGCTCGGCGTCCCTCATGCGGCACCCCCTTCGCCCTCGATACCGGGGTCCAAGGCGTCACGCAGCCAGTCGCCGAGCAGATTGATCCCGATCACCGACAGCATGATCGCGAGCCCGGGGATGGAGGCGATCCACCACTGGCCGGAGGAGACGTAGTCGCGCCCCTGCGCGATGTCGAAGCCCCACGACAGCGTGGTCCCGGAGAAGCCGAGGAACGACAGCGAGCTCTCCAAGAGGATGATCGCCGCCACCTGCACCGTCCCGAGGACGATGATCGGCGTGATCGCGTTCGGGAGGACGTGCCGGAGGATGATCGTGTTGTCGCCGGCGCCGAGCGCGCGCGACGCCTTCACGTACTCCTGCCCGCGCAGGGAGAGCGCCTCCCCGCGGGCGACGCGGGCGAACCACACCCAGTTGACGAGGCCGACGACGATCACCACCGTTATCGGCAATACGAAGCTGCTCGGCATCTCCGGCGCGAGGCCAGCGACGACGAACGGGTCGGGGACGTTCACCGCCGCGCGGCCCCACAGCCCGATCAGCGCGACCGCCAACACGAGCGAGGGGAACGCGAGGCTGATGTCCGCGATCCGCATCAGCGCGTCGTCGACCCGTCCGCGGTGGTAGCCGGCGAGCAGGCCGACCGGCACCCCGATCGACGCCGCCAAGAGCGTCCCGAGGACGCCGACGACGAGCGAGGTCCGGGCGCCGTACACCACTCGCGAGAACATGTCGCGACCGAGCCCGTCGGTGCCGAACACGTGGGCCGGGTCCGCGGTGATCTCGACCTCCTCGGTGACGGTCTGGATCTCGCCGTCGACCATCTGCGAGGAGGTCCGCTCCTCCGTCTGCGAGAAGCCGATCGGCGGCAGCTCGCTCTGGTTGAGCTGTTGGTCGTTCGGGTTGTGGGGCGCGATGAACGGGGCGAACACGGCGGCCAACACGATGATCACCACCAGCGCCAGCCCGAGCTTCGCGAGCCCGCTCTGTCTGAACTCCTTCTTGAGATTGCGAATGACACGTGAAGAGACCATGTTAGTCGGTCACCACCTCCGGGTCGAGGTAGGCGTACACAACGTCGACGAGGATGTTGACGAGGACGAAACTCGTCCCGATGACGATGAGGCTCCCCTGGAGCGCGGGCCAGTCCCGCTGGTTGATGCTCTCGATGACCAGCGTGCCGAGCCCGGGCCAGGAGAACACCGCCTCGGTGATCACGGCGCCGCCGATCAGCGTCCCGAGCTGGAGTCCGAGGACGGTGATCACGGGGATGAGGGTGTTCCGGAGCGCGTGTTTGTATCGGATCAGCGTCCGCGGGAGCCCCTTGGCGCGCGCGGCCTGAACGTAGCCCTGGCTGAGTTCGTCCAGCATCCCGGACCGCGTCAGCCGGGTGATGAGCGCCATGAAGTAGGTCCCCAAGGCGATCGCGGGCAGCGTGATGTACGCGAGCCACGTCAGCAGCGTCCCGACGAACGGCTCGGCGTTGACGACCGAGAGGGCGACGTCGCCGACGTCGACCCCACGGCCGCTGGTGTTGAAGATGTTGAACTCCACCGCGAAGATCAGGATGAGCATGATCCCGAGCCAGAAGTTCGGCGTCGAGATGCCGCCGAGCGACAGCAGTGTCGCGCCGTAGTCGACCGGGTCGTTCCGGTTCGTGGCGCTGATCACGCCGAGCGGGATCGCCAAGACGATCGCCACGACGCTCGCGGCGACGGCGAGTTCCACGGTGGCGGGGAGGCGTTCGAAGACGAGGGTCGTGACCTCCTGTCCGCGGATGTAGGACCGGCCCATGTCGCCCTGGAGCAGCTCGAAGACGTACCGTCCGTACTGGACGTACAGCGGCTGGTCGAGCCCCAGTTCGGCGGCGATCGCCTGCCGCGTCTCCTGTGACGCGTCGAGCGGCGCGACCGCGTTGATCGGGCTCCCGGGGGTGACGAACCGGAGCGCGAACACGACCGTGATGACGCCCCAGACGACGCCGATCCCCTGGAGGCTTCTTTTGAGTGCGAATCTGCCGAGTGACATTACTAACGATATGGAGAGGTGAGTCGCGTTACTGCTGGGTCGCCGTGTCCGGGTCGATGAACTCGTCGGCCCGCGGTTCCCAGGAGATGTCGCTGGAGACGCCGTAGACGCTGAACTGCTGGTGCATGAACACCCACGGCGCGAGGTCGTGGGCGAGCTGGTTCGCCTCCTGGAGGATGTCGACGCGCTCGTCGGGGTCCTCGGTCGCCTCGGCGTCCGTGAGCAGCCCGTCGAGCTCGTCGTTTTTCAGCACCGTCAGCGCGCCCTCGGAGGAGAGCAGCGGCGTCAGCGTCTGGCTGCCGTCGAACTCCGCGTTCCCCCACCCGAGGAGGTTGAAGTGCGGGCGGTCCTCGATGTTCGGCGCAGTGACGTCCTGAACGAGCGAAGAGAACTCACGCTGTTCGACCTCACAGGAGACGTTCGACAGCGAGTCGATCTGGCTGGCGGCCGCCTGCGCGATCTGGACGTCGCGGAGGTACCGGCCGATCGGCGTCTCGAGCGTGATTTCGACGCCCGCGTGCCCCGACTCCTCGACGAGCCGCTCGGCCTCGTCGGGGTCGTACGGGTACGGGTCGATGTCGGGGTTGTAGCCGACGTGGCCGTCGAGGGTCGGCTGGGAGGTGATGTTGCCGAAGCCGTTGAGCACGTTCTCGATGATACTCTCGACATCGACCGCGTGGTTCATCGCCTGCCGGAACTGCTGGCTGGAGAACGGCTCCACGTCGTAGCGCATCTGGAGGAAGATGATCCGCGCGCTCGCGACGGAGTTGATCGTCGCCACGTCGGAGCTGTTCACCCGCGACACCTCGTTCGGCGGTACGTTCGTCACGATGTCCGTCTCCTCCGCGAGCAGCTGGTTGACCCGCGTGCTCGACTCGCTGGAGGCGGTCATGGTGAGCTCGTCGACCTCGGGCGCGCCGTCCCAGTACTCCTCGTTGGGCTCGTAGACGACTTGGTTCCCCGACTCGTAGTTCGTGAGGCGGAACGGCCCCGTCCCGTTGGCGTTCCGGTTGATGTAGTCGCCGCCGTTCTCCTCGACCCACGACTGCTGCATGATCGGGCCGTTCGTCGCGAACAGCTGGAAGGCGATCGGGTTGAACCCCTCGAAGGAGACCGTCACCTGCCCGTCGCCGGTCGTCACCTCGTCGACCAGGCCGAGGTCGTTGGACTGCGGGCTGACGATCCCGACGTCCTCGAAGACGATCCGGCGGATGCTGTACCGGACGTCCTGCGGCGTGACCTCGTCGCCGTTGTGGAAAGTGATCCCGTCGCGCAGCATGAACTGGACGCTGCCGTCCTCGGTGCGCTCCCACTCGTTGGCGAGGCCGGCGATGATGCCGCCCTCCTTGTCGCGGTCGAGGAGGCCCTCGTACAGCTGGCCGACGATGATCTCGGTGTTCGTCTCGGCGTGGTCCTGCGGGTCGAGCCCGGAGTCCATCTGGCCCATGGTGACGCCGAGTTCGAAGCTGTCGCCGCCGCCGTCGCCACCGTCACCGCCGTCGCCGCCACCGTCGCCGCCGTCGCCGCCGTCGCCGCCTCCGGAACAGCCTGCGAGACCGACAGCACCGGCCGTTCCGGCGTACTTGAGCACCGTCCGCCTGTCGACATGATCGTCGTTGTCAGTAGGCATAGGCGATCCCATACGATAGAGAGTTATGAACCTACCGGCAGACCCGGCCCCTTTCGGCCCGACTGCCAACGGTCCGTCGACGGTAGCGCAGACGGGTCGGGGGCGAGCGCGGGTACGCGGGACAGGCACGATACGAGTCGGAAACCGACGCTTATGTACGGACGTGGGCGATAGCCGCGCGACATGGACGTACCCGATCCCGGACCGCGGTGGGGAGCGGTCGAGGAGGACGCGGAGTCGACGGCAGCGGCGTACCGAGAGCGCGGCTGGACCGCCGTCGCCGGACACCCCGGACAAGTGAACCCGGTCGCCGACGCGGCCCGCGTCGACGTGTTGTTACCGGAGTCGGAGTTCGAGGCGGCGCTCGAGGCGGTCGACGAGGCCGCGATCGACGGCGTCGACGTGTACGCGGGCGCCGCAGACGGCGTCGCGTACCGGCTGGTGGTCGCGACCGACGAGGCGGCGGAGGTGGCGCTCTGTATTCCGACGTACATCGGCGACGAAGACCTCGCCTCGCTGCGCGCGGCCGCGGCGGCGGACGGCGCGCTCACGGTCCGGCTGCGCCCGCTCGACGACCGCGACCACGTCGCGATCGCGATCGACGACCCCGCGGTGTTCTTCGACGCGCCCGAGTCGTGAGAACCACACTCGTGGGGTGTTCTTCCCGCGTGTGACTTCGACATGTTCATACTTGTGCGATCGCGATCATTAGTATGAACCGCGCAGAGAAGGCGGCCCTCCAGCTACAGGCGGTCGCCGTGTTGCGGATGCTGAAGGAGACGCGAACGTACGAGGAGCTGTCCGCGGTGACCGGGCTGCCCGCTGGCGACCTGAACCGGTACGTGAACGGGCACGTCCTGCCCGGCACCGACCGCGCGAGCGAGGTGGTCGAGTCGGTCGGGCGCGAGGCGCTCGCCGACGAGCTGGTCGCGCGCGTCGAGTTCGACGACGAGGGCTACGTCGACAACTCCGGCGTCGTCTTCGACCAGTCGTTCCTCGACCTCGTGGCGCCTGTGGCGGCGGAGACGTTCGAGTTCGAGTCGCCGGACGTGGTGTTGACGGCCGCGACGGACGGGATCACGCTCGGCGCGGCGATGGCCTCCTTCTTCGACGCGCGCCTGGCGTACGCGAAGAAGTCGAAGGAGACCGCCGTCGAGGAGTTCATCGAGTCGCGCCAGCGGCTCGCTTCGGGCATCGAGCTCACCTACTACCTCCCCGCGAGCGCCATCGACGCCGGCGACACGGTGTTGGTCGTCGACGACCTGATCCGGTCGGGCGAGACCCAAGAGCTCCTCTTGGACATCGCGCTCCAAGGCGACGCTGACGTTACCGGCGTGTTCGCGCTCATCGCCGTTGGCGACGAGGGGATGGACCGCGCGCGAGCGATCACCGACGCGCCGGTCGGCGCGCTGACCACGTTCGAGTAGCCACGTTCGCGCATACTCTTCGAGAATAAACAGGACTTTTTCGCGTTTTAATGCGCGTTTGTGTATATCTGAGCGCTTCGTTCAGCAAAGCTTATCACTCGATCCCGGGGAACATCTACCCGTTCAATGGGCCTTTCAGACACGCTCGCCGAGCGGTTCGACGTGGAGTCGCACGGGTCGGACGTCCGCACCGAACTGGTCGCCGGGCTCACGACGTTCCTCGCGATGTCGTACATCATCGTCGTGAACCCGTTCATCCTGGCCGACGCGATCCAGATCCCCGGGTACGAGTTCTTCGAGGTGGTCCAGATGATCGCCATCGCGACCGTCCTCTCGGCGGCGGTGGGGACGGCCGTGATGGCGCTGTACGCGAACCGGCCGTTCGGGCTCGCGCCCGGGCTCGGGCTCAACGCCTTCTTCGCGTACACCGTCGTGCTGGGGCTCGGCGTGCCGTGGCAGACGGCGCTGGCCGCCGTCTTCGTCGAGGGGGTCCTGTTCATACTCCTGACCCTCGTCGGCGCGCGCGAGTACGTCATCCGGCTGTTCCCGGAGCCGGTGAAGCGCTCGGTCGGGGCCGGCATCGGCCTGTTCCTGCTTTTCATCGGGCTTCAGGAGCTCCAGATCGTCGTGCCGGACGAGGCGACGCTGGTCACGCTCGGCGGCGTCTTCGCGAACCCGTGGGCGATCCTCGGGGTCTTGGGGCTGGTGCTGACGTTCGTGCTGTGGGCGCGGAACGTCACGGGCGCCATCGTCATCGGCATCGCGACCACATCGATTGCCGGCTGGGCGCTCACTCTCGGCGGCGTCTTCGCCCGCGGGACGGTCACGCCGGAGACGCTGCCGTCGGCGCAGTACGACATCACGCCGCTCGCGGGCGCGTTCGTCGACGGGCTGGCGAACATCGACCCGCTCACGTTCGTGCTGGTCGTGTTCACGTTCTTCTTCGTGGACTTCTTCGACACCGCGGGGACGCTCATCGGCGTCTCGCAGTTCGGCGACTTCCTCGACGATGACGGCGACCTCCCCGACATGGACAAGCCGCTGATGGCCGACGCCGTCGGGACCACCTTCGGCGCGATGGTCGGCACCTCGACGGTGACGACGTTCATCGAGTCGTCCGCGGGCGTCGAGGAGGGCGGTCGCACCGGGCTCACCGCCCTGGTCGTCGCCGCGCTGTTCCTCGCGTCGCTCGCCGTGGTCCCCGTCGTCGCCGCGATCCCCGAGTACGCCTCCTTCATCGCGCTGATCGTCGTCGGCGTGATGATGCTTCAGGGGCTCGTCGAGGTCGACTGGGACGATCCCGCGTGGGCCGTCTCCGCCGGGCTCACGGTCACCGTGATGCCGTTCGCCTACTCCATCGCCGACGGACTGGCGGCCGGTATCGTCGCGTACCCGATCATCAAGCTCGCGGTCGGCGAGGGCGACGAGGTCGCGCTCGGGCAGTACGCCATCGCCGCGCTGCTGGCGGTCTACTACGTCCTCTCGACCGCCGATCTCATCCTCTGAGCGGGGCCGGGCGGGGCTCCTCCGGGCGCCCCGGCGGAGTCCTCTTGAAGCGTCGGAACGCAGACAGGAATGAGCGATCCGACCCATGTCTGACGCACCCGACGACGCCGACCGTTCCGTGACCGTCGCGGACCGCGAGGGACACGCGGGCGATCCGGTCCGCGAACTCGCGCTCGACTGCGTCGTGGCCGGCATCGAGGCGGCGCACCCGGCCGGAGTGGTCGACGACGCCCTCGCGCTGGACGGCGACCGGCTGACGGTCGCGGGCGTCGAGGACGCGAACACGGCCCACGACGACGCGACGGCCGCCTACGACCTCGCCGCGTACGACCGCGTGCTGGTCGTCGGGGCGGGCAACGCGGCGGGCCACTTCGCGGCCGCGGTCGAGCGGCTCCTCGGCGGCCGGATAGCTGAGGGCGCGGTAGTCACGGACGACCCCGTCGAGACCGAGCGGGTCGCCGTCCTCCCCGGCGACCACCCGACGCCGAGCGAGACGGGCGTCGAGAGCGCCCGTCGGGTGCGGGCGCTCACGGCCGACGCCGGCGCCGACGACCTCGTGATTGGCCTGCTCACGGGCGGCGGGAGCGCGCTGCTGGCCGCGCCCGCCGACGGGATCGGGCTTGACGGCCTGCGCGAGACGACCGAGGCGCTGCTGGCCAGCGGCGCGACTATCGACGAGATCAACGCGGTCCGCAAACACCTCTCGGCGGTGAAGGGGGGACGGCTGGCCCGGGCGGCCGCCCCCGCCGACGTCCTCGGCCTCGCGATCAGCGACGTGACCGGCGACGACCCGGCGGTGATCGCGAGCGGCCCGCTCTCGCCCGACCCGACGACCTACGCGGACGCGAACGCGGTCCTCGACCGGTACGGGGTCGACACCCCGGACGCCGTGACCGCGCGGCTCGATCGCGGCGCCGCAGGCGAGGTCGCGGAGACCCCCGAGACGGGCGACCCAGCGTTCGACGGCGTCGGGGTCCGGATCGTCGCGAGCGCGCGGACGGCCCTGAACGCGGCCCGGGAGGTCGCCGCGGCGCGGGGGTACGACCCGCTCGTGCTCTCCTCGCGGGTGCGCGGCGAGGCGCGGGAGGCGGCGAAAACCCACGCGGCGGTCGCCGAGGAGTGCCGGGCGGCGGGCGACCCGGTCGCTCCGCCCGCGGTCCTCCTCTCGGCCGGCGAGGTGACGGTGACGCTCGGGGCGGACCCCGGCGAGGGCGGGCCGAACGGGGAGTTCGCGCTGTCGGCGGCGGCCGAGCTCGACGCGTCGGGGCGCGACAGCGAGGGGATCGCCGTCGCGAGCGTCGACACCGACGGTATCGACGGCGCGACGGACGCGGCCGGCGCGCTGATCGACGACCGCCTCGTCGGCGACGGCCCCGAGGCCACCCTGAGCCGCGATGCGGCCGCGGCCGCGCTCGACGAGCACGACGCGTACCCGCTGCTCGACGGGGCGGACGCGCTGGTCCGCACGGGACCGACCGGGACGAACGTCAACGACCTGCGCGCGGTGGTGGTCGGCGGACGCGTTGCGGGGTCTGAGGCGAGCGGATCGCGTTCGGAAGGGACTAAGTGACGGCCGGCGAATTTTGCGGCATGCAGACGCTGCTCCTCAACGCAGACGACGTAGACGAGAACGCCGAGATGGACCGGGTAATCGACGCGGTCCGCGGCGCGTTCACCGCCTACGAGCGCGGCGACGCCAAGATGCCGGCGAAGTCGTACATCGATCTGCCCGAGTACAACGGCGACTTCCGGTCGATGCCCGCCTACCTCGATGTCCGTGAGGAGGACGTCGCCGAGGAGACGGCGACCGGCGACGGGTGGGACGCAGCCGGGATCAAGTGGGTGAACGTCCACACCGACAACCCCGCCGACCACGACCTCCCGACCGTGATGGGGACGATGATCTACTCTGACCCCGAGACGGCGTTCCCGCTGGCGGTCCTCGACGGGACGACGCTGACGATGAAACGCACCGGCGCGGCCGCCGCGGTCGCGACCGACCACCTCGCCGTCCCCGACGCGAGTTCGCTCGGGATCGTCGGCGCCGGCGTCCAGTCGTACACCCAACTCGAAGCGATCTCGACGGTGCGGGACATCGAGGAGGTCGTCGTGAGCGACCTCGACGAGGAGCGCGTCGCCGACTTCCTCGACGCCTTCGGGGGCCGGTTCGACGTGCGCGCGGGCTCGGTCTCGGAGGCGGGCCACTGCGATATCCTCTCGACGGTGACGCCGGTCGAGAGTCCGATCGTCGGTCCCGAGGACGTGGGCGACCACACGCACGTCAACGCGATGGGCGCGGACGCGGAGGGGAAACACGAGCTCGCGGACGACCTCCTCGTCGACGCCACGGTCGTCATCGACGACCACGAGCAGTGCACCCACTCGGGCGAGATCAACGTCCCCTACGCCGCGGGGACGCTCACCGACGAGGACATCTACGGCGAGATCGGCGAGATAGTCGTCGGCCGTCGGGCGGGCCGTCCCGGGACGCCGGGGACCCCCGCCGACGCCGACGGCGTGAGCGGCGTCAGCGTCTTCGACTCGACGGGGCTCGCGATTCAGGACGTGGCGGCCGCGCGCGTCGTCTACGAGCGCGCCGACGAGCTGGACAACGGGTACCCGTTCGACCTGCTGGGCCTCGACGGCTGAACGACGGGCCGCTTTTGTCTCCTCGCCGCGTACGCCGGCCGTGAGACTCGTCAGCGTCGCGGCGCTCGCGGAGAACCGGGTGATCGGGAGAGACGGCGAGGTGCCGTGGCCGCACATCGAGGCGGACGTGCGGCAGTACCGCGAGCGCGTCGCGGAGTCACCGGTGATTCTCGGCCGACGCACGTTCGACTCGATGCGCGGCGACCTGCCCGGACGCCGCCAGATCGTCGTGAGCCGGAGCGTCGACGCGGTCGACGCGCCGACGGCGCTCGTCGCGAGCGGCGTCGAGGAGGCGCTCGCGGCGGCCCGCGACGTCGTCGGGGACGCCCCCGCCGAGCGGGAGCGCGTGCCCGCCGAGACCAGTCCGGCGTCGGGGCCGGTCGAGGCGTCAGACGAGGGGGACGAGACGGTCTACGTCCTCGGCGGCGGCGGCATCTACGAGCTGTTCCAGCCGCACCTCGACGGGATGGCCCTCAGCCACGTCGAGGGCGCGTTCGACGGGGACACGTACTACCCGGCGTGGGACGAGGCGGAGTGGGACGTGGCCGAAGAGACGGCGTACGACCGGTTCACGCTGCGCGAGTGGGTCCGTCGGGCGCGCTGAGCGGGTTTCTCTCGGCCTTTTCGATCGCCCGCGACAGCGACTACGCCCCGCCGTCGCGCTCGGCCGCGTAGCGTTCGAGCTGGACGGCGGTGCTGTCGGCGAGGCGCTCGACCGCGGACTCGACCCCGTGCTCGCGGGCGTCGACCGACGCCTCGGCGGCGAGCGTCCGGACCGTGTCGAACGGACCGATCCGCGCGCCCGTCGTGGCCGCCGCGTCCTCGGCGTCGAGCAGCTGGTCTATCGCGGTGCGGTAGCCGGGGTTCTCGTCGAACCACCCCTGGCGGTCGAGCCGGTCGATCGCGCCCTCGTGGACCGGGAAGTAGCCGGTCTCGCGGTGCCAGCGCGCCTGCCGTTCCGGGGCCGCGAGCCAGGCGAGGAACGCCGCGGCGGCGCGCTGCTCCGCCGGCGACGCGCCGTCCGCGACCCACAGCGATCCCCCGCCGACGACGACGCCGTGCCGCTCGTCGGCGACCGGGAAGTAGCCGACGCCGACCGGGAAGGAGGCGCCCTCCCGCACGTCGACCATCGCGGAGGTGGAGCCGATGAGCATCCCGGCGCGCCCCTCCTGGAACGCCTCGCGGGCCTGCCCGCGGGCCTCGATGCCGGGGTCGTGGTACAGGCCGTCGGCGGCCATCTCGGCGATCCAACGGTAGATCCGCTCGCCGACGGGTCCGTCGAACCGGCTCTCCGCCGGCGTGCCGCCCCGACCGTTGTCGGCGTCGACGAGGGGTTCGCCGGCCTCGGCGAACCACTGCTCGATAAACCACGAGTACGTCGCGAACGTGATCCCCGTCTCGGTCGCGCCGCGCTCGACGAGCCGCTCGGCGCAGCGCCGGACCTCGTCGAACGTCTCGGGCGGGTCGTCGGGGTCCAGTCCGGCCCGCTCGAACGCCGCCCGGTCGTAGTACAGCACGGGCGTCGACGCGTTGAACGGCATCGAGTGGAGCACCCCGTCCGTCCGGTAGTAGTTCGCGACGGGGTCGAGCAGGTCGTCGGCGTCGAGGGCGACGCCGGAACCGCTCGCGGCGGCGGGCCCGCCTCGGGCGACGCGCCCGGATTCGGCGTCGAGGAGGCGCTCGACGGGCGTGAACGCCCCGCTGTCGAGCGCGCGCTGGGTGCCGATCTCGTAGAGGTGGGCGATCGCCGGCGGCTCGCCCCGGTCCGCCGCCGCGAGCGTCGCCTGGAACGCGCCGCGGTAGCTTCCCTTCGAGGCGGGGCGGACCGCGACCCCGTCGGTCTGAGCGGCGAACTCGGCGGCGAACTCGTCGAGGAGCCGCGCCTTGCGGCCGCCGAACGCGTGCCAGAAGTCGAGGACGACCGCGTCGTCGTCGGCGGTCCCGTCGGCGTCGTACGCGTCGAGCGCGTCGTCTAAGGTCCCGGTCCGGTCGGCGAGCGTCGACGCGCCGGCGGCCACCTCCGCCAGCGACGTCTTCTGCGCGTGCGCGACCGCGGTGGCGTCGCCCGCGTCCGCGGCCGTCTCCTCGGCGAGGTCGCCGACCGACTCGACGGCGTCGACCACCGCCTCGATCGAGGTCGCCTGGTCGTCGGTCGCGTCGCGGATCTCCGCGACACCGCTCGTCGTCTCCGAGACGTCGTCGGCGAGGTCGGTGAACGCCTCCAGCGCCGCCTCGGCCGTGCGGATCCCCTCGTCGGCGCGCTCGCGCATCTCGACCATCTCGTCGACGGTCGCGTCCGTCTCCGCGCGAACCGACCGTATCGACGACTCGATCTCGCCGGTCGCCTCTCGCGCCTCCTCCGCGAGGCCCTTGACCTCCTCGGCGACCACCTCGAAGCCGGCCCCGGCCTCGCCGGCGCGGGCGGCCTCGATCGAGGCGTTGAGCGCGAGGATGTTCGTCTCGTCGGCGATGTCCTGGATCAGGTCGGTGACGTCCTCGATCGCCGCGACCTCCGACTCCAGCGTTTCGACCCGTTCGAGGGCCTCCTCGGTCCGCTCGTCGACGACGCGGAGGTCCTCGATCGCGGCCGTCGCGGCGTCGGTCCCCTCGTCGGCCCGCTCGGCGACGTCGGCCGCGGTCTCGGCCACCTGGTCCGCGGAGGCGGCGACCTCCTCGGTGGCGGCCGAGACGGTCTGGAGCTCGCTCGTCGCGGCCGCGATGTCGTCGCGCTGGCGGGTCGCGGCCGACTCGATCTCGTCGACCGCGGCGTACACCTCCTCGCTCTGGTCTTTCGCCCGGTCGACGTTCGACCGGACGTGCTCGGTCGCGCCAGCGACCTCGTCGCCGAAGCCGTCGGCGTCGGACACCGTCTCCGCGACCCCCTCGACGAACTCGTTGAGCGTCGCCGCGAGCGCCGCCGCCTCGCCGTCGGTCTCCGCGGCCGGGAACCGAGCCCCGAGGTCGCCGTCGGCGAGCCGCTCCGCGACCTCCCGGAACGCCTCGGCCGGCACGTCGCCGTCGGACGTTCCCGACGGGTGCGCCGCCTCCGACGAGACGCCGCCGTCGGTGGTCGCGTCGGGGTCTGTCGTCGAGCGGTCTCCGTCGGCGGCACCGCGATCGGACGTGCCGCGATCGGAGCCTGTGCGTGCGTCGTCACTGTTCATTTGTCGTCACTCTCCGGCCGGGGTACATAAGATCGAGAGTCAGATTATTCCGACTGATAGCGACCGCGCGGACGGGAGAGGCGGGCGGGAGCGAGCGCGACCGGCGATGCCTGCTCAGGCCGACGGCTCCGCGTCGTCGACGGGCTCCGCGAAGCCGAACCGCGGCTTGACGTCGGTGACCTCGACCGCGAGCGTCTCGCCGACGTCGGCGTCGACGAACAGGGTGTAGCCGTCGACGTAGGCGATGCCGTCGCCCTCGTCGCCCTCCTCCTCGACGGTCACCTCGATCCGGTCGCCCTCGGCGACCGGCGAGGTGGTGTACCCCTTCGCGACGAGGTACACCTCCGAGGAGGCGTCCCGCGAGGCGGGCGGCGAGACGGTCCGGGCGTACTGGAACGACTCGCTCACGTCGTCGCGGAAGGCATCAAGGTCCTCGCCCTGGAACACCTTCACGACGAAGTCGCCGCCGGTCGCGAGCAGTTCGTCGGCGGTGTCGAGCGCCTGCCGCGCGAGGTGGACCGAGCGGGCGTGGTCGAGGGAGTACTCGCCGGTCATGTTCGGCGCCATGTCGCTCGCGACGACGTCGGCGCCGCGCTCGCCGACCGCCTCGCGCAGGTAGTGCCGGGTGCGCTCCTCGGTCATGTCACCGCGGATCGTCTCGACGTCGCCCTCGTCGAGGTCCTCGATGCGCTGGAGGTCGACGCCGACGACGGTGCCGCCCTCCCCGACCTCCTCGGCGGCGACCTGGAGCCACCCGCCGGGCGCGGCCCCGAGGTCGACCACGGTGTCGCCGGGGGCGAGCAGGTCCGCCTCCTCGTCGAGCTGTTTCAGCTTGTAGGCGGACCGGGCGCGGTACCCCTGCTGTTTGGATCGGTTGTAGTAGTCGTCTTTCCCGCTCATGGCGTCATCACCGCAGGCGGACGCGGGGCCACCGAGATCGGGGTGGAGGTAGCGCTCATACCCGTAACGACGGGGGCGACCGGGAAATGAACGTCGGATGCGGGCGACGGCGGCACAGTGCGACTCGACCGAGATCCGCCGCGGCGTCTCCCGCTGAATCTCGCCGTGATGAGCGGAGACACATCGGTTGCGGGCGTCAATTGTTTTTTTCAGCATCCGGCCTTTACTATAGCTGTTCAGATGACCACCGCAGGCGAGTCGACCGGCTCCACGGCCCGGCCGCGGGCGGACCTGCGCGCCGAGTTCGCCGACTGCGACCTCGACCGCCACCTCGCGCTGTTTTACGAGTCGACGGCGACGCAGCTCGACACCGTGGCCGCGTTCCTCTCGTACGGGCTCGAGACCGGGCATCGGTGCGTGTACCTCGTCGACGCGAACCCCCAATCGCGGATCGAGAACGCGCTGCGCGCGGAGGGCGTGGACGTGGCGGCGAAGCTCGACGCCGGGGACCTCGCGATCCGCGACGCATCGGAGGTGTATCTCGACGAGGGCTTCGAACGCGACGGAACCGTCGCCGAGCTGCGGTCGGAGGCGGAGCGGAGCGCCGCCGAGGGGTACGAGGGGTTGTGGGTCGCCGGCGAGAACACGTGGGCGTTCGACGGCGAGACATCGTTCGACGAGGTCGTCGACTTCGAGGTCGCGTTCGACGCCGCGTGTCCCGACTTCGCGGTGACTGCGCTGTGCCAGTACGACCTCCGTCGGTTCGACGAGGCGGCGGCCGCGAAGGCGCTTCGAACCCACCAGCAGATCGTTTACGACCGCACGCTGTGTGAGAACCCGTTCCACGTCTCCCCCGAGGAGTACCGCTCCGAGGAAGGGGGGGCCGACGCCCGGATCATGCTGAAGCAGGCTCGCGGGATCGCGGAGAGCAACCGAGAGCTTCGTCGGCGCGAGCAGCGGCTCAGTGTGCTCAGCAGAGTGTTACGCCACAACATCCGGAACGACCTCAACGTCGTTCGTGGGGCACTCGAAGACTTGACGGGAAGCGAGTCGCTGACCGCCGCGGAGGCCGACCTCGTCGCCGCCGCCGCGAGACACGCGGACGCCGTCATCGAAACGGCCGAGAAGGCCCGGTACATCCAGCAGACCATCGGGAGTTCGGAGGTCGAGCCAACCCCTCTCGGGCCGGTGATCGAGCGGGCGGTCGAAGAGGTGCGGTCGGAGCACCCGAACGCACGGATCCGGACCCCCGACTCCTCGGATCAGGTCGTCCTCGCGGACGTGAACCTCGACATCGCTCTCGAAGAGGCGATCCGGAACGGAATCGTCCATCAGGACGATCCGGCGCCGACGGTCTCCGTCGCGGTGTCGACCCCAGCGAGCGAGCGGGTTCGCGTCGAGGTTCGGAACCCCGGGTCGATACCCGACCACGAGCTCCGGTGTTTCCGCGAGAGGGGTGAGACGCCGCTGGCCCACGGGAGCGGGCTGGGGCTCTGGCTCGTTCGATGGATCGTCGAGTCGGCTCACGGGACGGTCGAGTTCGCCAACGACGACGACCGAACACGGGTCCGGTTCGACCTGTACCGGGTCGCCGACTGAACGCCGATCAGCCACCGTCGACCCGGGTCCGGCCGACTCGCCGCCCCTCGTCCGCGCCCGCGCCGTCGACCGCGAACCCCAACGCCGCGTAGAACTCGGCTAGGTCGGCGTCGAACCGGGCGGTGACGGTCTCGACCGCGGGGTCCGACTCGGCCCGATCGACCGCAGCCGCGACGAGCCGGGAGCCGATCCACTCTCCTCGGCGCACCTGCCTGACCGCGACGGCGTCGACGTGGAGCCGGTCGGGATCGGGCCGCACGGCGACCAGCGCGCCGACGACTCCGCCGGTGCGCGTCGAGCGCGCGACGATGACGTCTCCGGCCGCGATGCGGTCGTCGACGGTGGGGGCGTCGGTCTCCAGCATCGCGGCGTCGAGGATCCGGAGGACGTCGAGCCGGTCGGCCGCGGTCGCCGGCTTCACGGTCACGTCCTCCGGCGCGGTCGGAAGGTCTCGGTCTTCGGTCACGCGTCGCCCGTCGCGCCGCCCTTGATCAGCCGGAGCACTCGGACCTCCTCGGCGTCGACGACGCGGTCGCCCGGGACCGGCGAGCCGTCGACGAGCGCCGACGCCTCCTGCGGGTGGTAGCCCGCGGCGCGGATCAGGTCGTCGTACGTCGCGTCGGCGGCGAGGCTGTACTCGTCGACCCCCTCGCCGACGACCTCGACGGTCACGTCCATGAGCGCGGTAGCGGGCGGGCGGGCGTCAATCGCACGGTTTCGGCGGGGCGCGTCGAACGCCTCAACCGGCGTCGGGGGCGCGGCCGTTCCACTTCCAGAGGAACCACCCGACTGCGGCGGCGATCGCGACCGTCGCCAGCGCGCCGGGGCGGGGGACCGCGCCGGTCCACGCGTTAACGACGATCAGGCCGCTCGCGGCCGCCGAGACGATGAGGACCGCGGCCGCGTCGCGGGCGAGGTCCGCCTCGCGCTCCGGCGGGAGGTCGCCGTCGTAACCGGCGATCAGGTCCACGGCGCCGCGGCGATAGATCGCCCACGCGAGGAGGAGACAGAAGCCGGTGACGTGGCCGACGACGACGGTTTCGACGATTGCCATGGCGGAGGGAAATGCTGCGGCGTGGCGGGGGAGTTGATCCGGCGGGAGCGATTCGAGCGGTCCGGCCGGCTCAGCCGTCCAACTCTTCGCGGAGCAGCCCGTTCACCTGACCGGGGTCGGCGCTGCCGCCGGTCGCCTGCATCACCTGGCCGACGAGGAAGTTGATCGCGCCCTCGTCGCCGTCGTGGTAGTCGCTCACGGCGTCGGGGTTCTCGTCGATGGCGGCCGCGACGGCGGCCTCGACCTCGCCGCTCTCGGCCTTGCCGAGGTCCTCGCGGTCGATGACCGTCTCGGGGTCGTCGCCCTCGTCGAGCATCTCGCGGAGCACGACCTCCTCGGCGTTCTTCACGGTCAGCTCGTCGGCGGCGACGAGCTCGATCAGGCGGGTGAACTCGTCGAGCCGCCCCTCCACGTCCGTGATCGCCATCTCGCGGTAGTTGAGCTCGCCGAGCAGGTTGTCGGCGACCCACGTCGCGGCGAGGTCGGGGTCGAACTCGCTCGCCACGTCCTCGAAGAAGTCCGCGACCGCCTTCGTGGAGGTGAGCTTGGAGGCGGCCTCGCGGTCTAACCCGTACTCCTCGCGGAAGCGCTCGCGGCGGGCGTCGGGGAGCTCCGGGATCGCGATCTGTTCCTTCCAGTCGGCCACCTCAAGCGCGGGCAGGTCGCCCTCGCGGAAGTAGCGGTAGTCCTTCTCGGCCTCCTTCGACCGCATGCCGACGGTGACGCCGCGGTCCTCGTCCCAGTGACGCGTCTCCTGTTCGATCTCGCGGCCGCGACGCAGGACGTTCTCCTGTCTGGTGACCTCGTACGCGAGCGCCTGCTCCGCGCCCTTGTGGCTGGAGATGTTCTTCACCTCGGCGCGGTTCACGTCGTCGAGCGCGTCGCCCGTGATCGACCCGTCGTCGGCAACGTGCTCGGCGGGGACGAGCGAGACGTTAGCGTCGACGCGCAGGCTCCCGTCGCGGCCGGGGTCGAACACGCCGAGGTACTCCAGGACCTCCTCCAGCTTCGCGAGGAACGCGCGCGTCTCGGCCGGCGAGCGGAAGTCCGGCTCCGTGACGATCTCCATCAGCGGCGTGCCGGCGCGGTTGTAGTTCACCAGCGTGTGGGTGGCCGACTCGATGGAGCCGCCGGCGTGCTGGAGGCTGCCGGGGTCCTCTTCGAGGTGCGCGCGGGTGATCCCGATCGTCCGCGGGTCGCCGTCGACGCGGACCTCCAGCTCGCCGTCGGCGCAGATCGGCGCGTCGTACTGGGTGAGCTGGAAGTTCTTCGGGAGATCGGGGTAGTAGTAGTTCTTCCGGTGGAACGTGGTCGTCTCGGGGATGTCGGCGTCGATCGCCTTCCCGACCTTCACCGCGGCCTCGACGGCGGCCTCGTTGAGGACGGGGAGCGCGCCCGGTAGCCCGAGGCAGGTCGGACAGGTGCGCGTGTTCGGCGCCTCGTCGTCCTCGGGCTCCGTCGAACAGCCGCAGAAGATCTTCGTGTCGGTCTCGAGCTGGACGTGGACCTCCAACCCGATCACGACCGTCCGGTCCGTCGTCGCGGCCTGCGTACTCATTACCCGCCCGTTGTGAGCGGGTCGCCTAAATCGTGTCGGGACAACGGCCGCCGGGGTGAACGCCCGACGACGCTCTCAGATCCGAAAACCCGGTGGGAACGATTATCAGGAGGCCGCTCGTACCTTGCGCGATGAGTGAACCGACGACCTTCGCGGGCCCCGGCCGGGCCAGTGCGACGACGCGCCAGCGGCCGCCGCTCGGTCGCGCGAGACGAGCGGCCAACAGGGTGGATGGCCGCTGAGGGACCCGCCGGCCGCGGGCGACCGCCGCGGTGCCGTTCCGTAACGGATGTCTGCTGAGCCGACGCTCCACCTCGGCGAGCCGGTGGACGCGGCGTGGGGAGAGCTCCCCGCGGAGACGCGCGTCCGCCGAGCGAGCGAGGTCGCGAGCGACGCGGACCGGGACCCGGACCGGAGCGTCGATCCGGCGAGGGTCGTCGTCAGGCTGTTCGACGACGAGACCCGAGGTGACCGCGACGCGCCGGAACTGAACGGCGACGGGGCCGCGAGCCGGGGGCTCTCGGTCGAGCGCGACGCGGCCGCGCTCGACCGCCTCGAATCGGTCCGCGACCGCTACCCGGACGCGGCCGTGCTCGCCTACTCGGCGGGCGACGACGCGGACGCGGCCATCGACGCGAGCCGGCTCGGGATCGAGTACGTGTCCGGGCGACGGCTCGCGGCCGACGGCGAGACGCTCGCCGACCGCGTGGAGGCGATCGATGGCGAACGCGACGACCGCGACGGAGCGGGGACAGAGCCGGCACACGACGGACCCGGACCGGAACCGACGACCGCGGGCGGGCGGGAGTTCCTCGAACCGTTCGTGCGGATCGTCTCGGACCGGTGCGCCGACCTCGACGAGCAGGTCGACGCCCTGCTCGACCTCGGGCGAGACTACCTCGACCTGTCGATCGGCTACTCGTCGCGGGTCGAGGGCGACCGGATCGAGATCCAGCGGTACCGGGACTCGACCGGGCTCGTGGAGTCGATCGCGGCGGACGAACTCGACGACGACGGGACGCTCCCGCTGGAGCTGACCTACTGCCGGCGAACGGTTCGCGGCGGTGCCGGCGCGGGACCGGAAAGCGACGGGGCGCCCGGAAGCGGTGAGGAGAGCGGAGGCGACGGAGCGACCGAAGGCGGGTCGGAGACCGGAGGCGACGGCGCGGCCGAGGGCGACTCGGGCGTGGTCACGATCACCGACCCGGAGGCGGCGGGGCTGGCCGGCGATCCGGCGTACGAGCGGTCCGGCGTCGGCAGCTACGTCGGCGGTCGGGTCGTCGTCGACGGCGAGGTGTACGGGACGCTCTGTTTCCTCGACGTCGAGCCCCGCGACCGCCCGTTCGACGCGTCGGAGCGGCTGTTCGTCGAACTGCTCGCGGAGTGGCTCGGCGGCGCGATCGAGCGCGAGGTGGTCCGCGAGGAGCGGGCGGCGGCCGTCGACCGGTTCGAGGAGACGCTCGACCGGATCGAGGACGGGTTCTTCGCGCTCGACGACGAGTTCCGGTTCACCTACGTGAACGAGGCCGCCGCGACGCTGCTCGACCGCGACGCCGACGAGCTGATCGGCGCCGACATCTGGGCGGAGTTCCCGGCGGCGCTCGGGCGGAAGTACGAGCGGAACTACCGACGGGCGATGGAGACCCAGGAGGTCGTCTCCTTCGAGGACCGGTACGAGCCGCTCGACCTGTGGACCGACGTGACCGCCTACCCCTCGCCCAACGGGCTCTCCGTGTTCTTCGCCGACGTCTCCGAGCGGAAGCGCCGCGAGCAGACGCTCGAACGGCTGCTCGGGACCGTCGAACGCGTCCAGCGGGAGAGCGACGCGGACGGGGTCGCCGAGCGGCTGGTCGAGGCCGCGGACCAGATCCTCGGCTACCAGATAAGCGGCGTGCGGCTCTTCGACGAGGACGCGGACCTGCTCCGCCTCGCCGCCACGAGCGAGGGGATCGGCGACGCGTTCGCCGCCAGCCGGGACCCGCGACCGCCGAGCGAGGGGATCACCGGTGCGGTGTTCCGAGACGGCGAGACGTGGGTGTGCGACGACCTCGCGACCGACGAGCGGCTCGCGTCGATCGGCGGCGGCCCGTCGAACGGCGACCGGACCGAGTACCACGGGATGCGGTCGTTCGTCGCGGTTCCGCTCGGGGACCACGGCGTGTTCATCGTCGGGTCCAGAGAGCCGGACGTCTTCGGCGAGAGCGACGTCAGCGTGCTCGAACTGCTGGCGACGAACGCCGTCGCCACGATGGACGCCAACGACCGGCGCCGGCGGCTCCGGACCTACGAGGACGCGCTGAAGAACGTCGACGACATGGTGTGCGTCCTCGACGCCGACGGCGCCGTCACCTACGCCACCGGGCCGTTCGCCGAGTGGGTCGGCGCCGGCGGCACCGGGGACATCGTCGGTCGGCGGCTCGACGCGCTCGTCGCCCCGGACGACGCGGAGCGCGTGGTAGACGCGGTCGGCGCGCTCACCGGCACACCGGCCGAGGTCGCGGGCGGTCGAGAGCCGACGAGGACGGTCGACCTGAGCGTCGAGCGCGACGGCGATCGCGGACCGCGGCACGGCCGACTCCGGCTGTCGTCGCTGTCCGACCGCGGGGGCGGCGTCGTCGGATCGCTGTCGGACACGACCGACCTCTTCCGGACGCGGACCGAGCTGTCGGCCGAGCGCGACCGCTTCCGGCGGCTGTTCGACCGGATTCCCGACCCGGTGATAGAGGTCGTCTTCGAAGACGACGAGACGGTGATCGACGGCGCCAACCCGGCGTTCGAGGCGCAGTTCGGCGTGGACGAGGCGGCGCTGCGCGGCCGGACGATCGAGGCGTTGGACATCCACGACTACCGGCTGGGAGACAGCGTCGAGGCGAGCGCCGTCGAGGCGGCGGACCTCGACGCGCTGGTCCGCGAACACGGCTTCGCCGCGGAGGAGATCAGACGACAGACCGTCGAGGGGCCGCGGGAGTTCCTCTTCCGCGGCTTCAGCTACGAGACCGAGGGCGACCGACGCGCCTTCGGCATCTACACCGACATCACCGACCGGAAGCGCCGCGAACGCTACGTGCGGATCGTCAACCGGATCCTCAGGCACAACCTGCGGAACGAGCTGAACGTCGTGTTCGGCTTCGCCGGCGAAATCGCCGATCGGACCGACGACGACCGGATCCACGACTACGCCCGGCGGATCGAGACCACGGGCAAGCGGCTGACCGACGTCGCCGAGGGGGCCGGGACCCTCCGGGGGATCGTCGAGGAGGGGTACGCGACCGACCCCGAGCCGGTCGACGTGGGACCGATCGTCGAGGCGGTCACCGCGCGACACGCGGCCGATCGGCCGGACACGCGGATCACCGCCGACGTGCCGGCGGGGATCGCGGTGCGCGGCGACGACCGCCTCTCGGTCGCGATCGATCACCTCGTCGAGAACGCGGTCGAACACGGCGGCGACGCGCCGCGCGTCGCGGTGAGCGCCGAGCGCGACCCGGACGGCGGGGTCGTGCGTGTGAGCGTCGCGGACGACGGGCCGGGGGTGCCGACCGCGGTACGGGAGGTGATCACCGGCGTCCGCGAGGTGACCCAGCTACAGCACAACACCGGCGTCGGGCTGTGGATCGCCGCGTGGGTCGTGGAGGCGTACGGCGGCGAGATCCGGTTCGACGACGGCCTCGGCGGCGGGGGAACGACCGTGACGCTCGTCCTGCCGGCGGCGGAGTGAGCGGGGCGGGAGAGAGACGAGCCCCTCCGCGTTCCGACCCGTTTATTGTCGGCCGCGGCCCTTCTCGGCGTATGACCGACGACGACCGACGACGCGAGCTGATCGCGGCGCTCACCGCCGCCGACGCCGTCCGGTTCGGCGAGTTCGAGCTGTCCCACGGCGGGACGAGCGACTACTACGTCGACAAGTACCTCTTCGAGACCGACCCGGACGCGCTGACGCTCGTCGCCGAGGCGTTCGCCGACCGGCTGGCCGACGCCGACGCGAAGCTGGCGGGAGTCGCGCTGGGCGCGGTCCCGCTGGTGGCGGTGACGGCCGCCGAGCTCGGTCGTCCGTACGTCATCGCGCGCAAACAGGCGAAGGAGTACGGCACGGGCAACCGGATCGAGGGGCGCCTCGGCGACGGCGAGGAGGTCGTCGTGATCGAGGACATCGCCACCACGGGGCAGTCCGCTGTCGACGCGGTCGAGGCGCTGCGGGAGGCGGGCGCGACGGTGGACCGCGTGCTGGTCGTCGTCGACCGCGAGGAGGGCGCGGAAGCGCTGCTCGCCGAGCACGACATCGAGCTGGAGTCGCTGCTCACGGCGACCGAACTGCTGGCGGAGCGGGACGAGAACGCGGAGTAGCGGCGATAGCGGCGGTCGTCGCGGGAGCTACGCCTCGGCCGCGTCCACCGTCGGCACCGCGACGCGGTCGAGCACGTCGGCGATCACGTCGCGCTCGTCGACGTCGTTGACGGCCGCGTCCGGCGTCAACACGAGCCGGTGGGCGAGCGTCGGCTGCGCGACCCGCTTCACGTCGTCGGGCGTGACGAACTCACGGCCGGCGATCACCGCCGCCGCGCGGGCGGTCTCGAAGAGGCGCTGTGTCCCCCGCGGGGAGACGCCGGCCTCGACGCGGCGGTCCTCCCGGGTCGCCCGCGCGAGCGCCGCCGCGTAGCGGAGCAGATCGTCCTCAACGCGGACGGACTCCGGCACCTCCCGCAGCGCCGCCACGGAGTCGGGATCGAGGACGCGCTCGACCGTCGGCGACTGCTCGACGCGACCGGCGCGGCGGCGGAGCAGCTCCAACTCGCCGTCCTCGTCGGGGTAGCCGATAGAGGTCTTGATCGTGAACCGGTCGAGCTGGGCCTCCGGCAGCGGGAACGCGCCCTCGCTCTCGACCGGGTTCTGCGTCGCGATCACGTAGAAGGGGCTCGGCAGGGCGTGCGTCTCGCCGTCGACGGTCACCTGCCCCTCCTCCATCGCTTCCAGGAGAGCGGCCTGCGTCTTCGGCGGGGCGCGGTTGATCTCGTCGGCGAGCACGACGTTCGCGAAGATCGGCCCCGGCGAGAAGCTGAAGGAGCCGTCGCGCTCGTCGAACACGTTTGTGCCGGTGACGTCGGCCGGCAGGAGGTCCGGGGTGAACTGGATCCGTGAGAACTCCAGACCGAGCGCGGTCGCGAACGAGCGCGCCGAGAGGGTCTTTCCGGTGCCCGGCACGTCCTCCAGGAGGACGTGGCCGCGGGCGAGGATGCCGAGGGTGACGCGGTCGAGAAACTCGCGGTCGGCGACGACCGCGCCGCCGACCTCGCTCACGACGCGGGCGCAGGCGTCGGCCGCTTCGGGGACGTCCATATCCACCGCACGGGAGCCGGGCCGAAAAGCGTTGTCGGCGGAACGGTGGGGTGACGGACCGGCGGTCCGAGACCGCGCCGCGACCGCGATCGAAACGCATAACAGCGGAACCGGCCAACGTCGAGTCGAGCCGAGGTAGCCTAGCCTGGCCAAGGCGGTAGATTCGAAATCTACTGTCCATTCGGACACCGGAGTTCAAATCTCCGCCTCGGCGCTTCTCTCAGTTTCGCCCGGCGAGCGACAGCACCGCCGTTGCGCTCCGGGCGATGCGCCTACCCGATCAGCGCGGCCGCGAGGAACATGCCGCCGGCGGCCGCCGGCGGGATGGTGAGGTTGTCGTCGACCGCCACGCCGCGGATGAGCGGCGGGAGCCCGTCGGCGATCGCCGCGGGGATCGCCCCCGCGAGCGCGACGATCACGCCCGGATCGGGGCCGAACTCGGGGATCGCGTACGGGACGGCGATCCCGAAGCAGACGAACACCATCGCCGCCACCACCGGGAGGCGCTTCGGTTCCGTCGCCGCGTTCTCGCCGAGCCCGCCGCTTATCGGGTCGCCGACGGAGAGCATCCACATCGCGGGTACGGCGAAGACGGGCGCGAAGACGAGCGCGGTCGCCGCCATCCCGGCCTGATACAGCGCGTACCCAGCGATCCCGTCGGCCTCGTAGTCGCGGACGAGCGCGTCGTACAGCGGGGCGAGCGGGCCGACGGAGTCGGCGAGCCGCAGCGCTTCGAGAGCCCCGGCGATCGCGACGCTGAGGATCAGCAGTCGCCCGGTGGTCTCCCAGGAGATCCAGCCAAGTAAGAACGGGACCGGGTACAGCGTGCCGCTGGCGTGGACCAGCCGCCGCTCGAACTCCACGCGCTCGCGCCACGCGGCGGCCGGGAGACGCACGCCCTCAGTTCCCCGCCGTCTCGACGTCGGTGTCGACCGCGTCGTACCGGTCGGCGACGGACGCGAACGGCTCGCCCTCGCGGAGCGCCGTCAGCTCGTCGGCGAGGTGCGCGACCGGGATCCGGACCTGCGCCGCGGAGTCGCGCTCGCGGAGCGTGACGGTGTCGGGCCCGTCGCCCTCGATCCCGTCGCGGTCGACGGTGACGCAGAACGGGGTGCCGACCTCGTCCTGCCGGCGGTAGCGGCGGCCGATCGAGCCGGAGTCGTCGTACGCGACCGCGAGCCCGGCGGCCCGCAGGTCGGCCGCCACCTCGTCGGCGAGCCCGGTCAGGCGGTCGTCGTTGGTGACGAGCGGGAAGACGGCGGCGTCCTGCGGCGCGACCTCGGGTTCGAGCGAGAGGTAGGTGCGCTCCTCGCCGTCGACCTCGTCCTCGCTGTAGGCGTGCGCGAGCAGCGTCTGGACGGTCCGGCCGACGCCGAACGACGGCTCGACGACGTGGGGCGTGATGTGCTCGCCGCTCTCGGTCACCGCCTCGACCGAGAAGTCCGCGACGTCGACGTCGACCGCGTGCGTCTCGGCGTCGTCGCCCTCGCCGACCGTCACCTCGACCGTCTCGCCGTCAAACGCGTCGGGGTCGCGCTCCGCGAGGGCTTCGAGCGCCTCGGCGACCGCGGCGGCGTCGCCGCCGAACTCCGGGCCGAGGACGGACATGTCGGGGTCGACGGTCGCGCGCTCGACCGTCTTCGGCTCGTCGTACCGTTTGAACACTGTAAACGAGTCGTCGCCGTACTCGTCGTGCTTCGAGAGGTCGTAGTCGCCGCGGTACGCGAAGCCGGCGATCTCGATCCAGTCGCCGTCGACCTCGCTCTCGGCGTCCCAGCAGTCGGCGGCGTAGTGGGCGCGCTCGCCGGCGAGGTGCTGGCGGAAGCGGAACCGGTCGAGGTCGACGCCGACGCGCTCGTACCACTCCTGCGCGACGCCGAGGTAGTAGCCGACCCACGGGGAGCCGATGACGCCCTCGTCGACCGCCTCGCCGACCGTCGTGTCGAGGTAGTCGCCGTCGTCGGCCTCCTGCTCCGTCGCGGGGTAGAGGCAGACCTCCACGTCGCGCACGCGGTCGAGCGGCGGCTCGTCCGCCTCGGGGTCGATGAACTGCTCCAACTCGGCCTGCGTGAACTCGCGGAGACGGAGGAGCCCGCCGCGCGGCGAGATCTCGTTGCGGTAGGCCGGGCCGATCTGGGTGATCCCGAACGGGAGGTTCCCGCGGGCGTACTCCTTCAGCCGCGGGAACTCCACGAAGATCCCCTGGGCCGTCTCCGGCCGGAGGTAGCCGGGTTGGGCGTCGCCGGGGCCGATGTCGGTCGCGAACATGAGGTTGAACGCCTCGACCGGCTGGCCGGCGAGTTCGGTGCCGCAGGCGGGACAGGCGATGTCGTTGTCGGCGATGAGCTCGGCGACCTCTTCGCCGGGCAGCGCCTCGGCGTCTTCGATCTCCGTGACGTCCTCGACGAGGTGGTCGGCGCGGTGGGACGCGCCGCACTCGGGGCACTCGACGAGCATGTCGTCGAACCCCTCCAGGTGGCCGGAGGCCTCGAACACGGCCTCTGGCATCACCGTCGGCGCCTCGATTTCGCGGTTCCCCTCGCGGATGGTAAACCGGTCGCGCCACGCGTCCTCGACGTTCCGCTTGAGCGCCGCGCCCTGCGGGCCGAACGTGTAGAAGCCGGCGGTGCCGCCGTAGGCGCCGTTCGATCCGAAGAAGAAGCCCCGGCGCTTCGCGAGCTCGGCGAGCACGTCCGCGGCCATTATAACCCCTCCAGCAGGTCGACGTCTCGGACGATCCCGTCCAGATCGGTGCCGGAGACGAGCGGGACCTGCTCGATGTCGTTGCTGATGAGCTCTTGAGCGACCTCCTTGGCCGTCCGCGTGGCGTTGACGGTGATGAGGTCCTCGGTCATGAAGTGGCGGACCGCCTCCGCGGGGATCTCGACGTTCCGGGTCGGGAGGTAGCGCGCGCCCGTCGCCTTGATCCCCTCCCACGACCAGTCGGAGTCCTGGTCGGCGATCGAGTCGCCGGTGCTCGCCTCGCCCTCGACGACGCGGGCGACCTCCAGGATGTCGACCTCGGTGAGCATCCCCGCGGTCGCGGCGTCGTCGTCGAGGACGACCGCGTACGGTACCCCCGAGAGCGCGATCTCGCGCTCGGCGACCGGCAGCGGCGTGTCGGTGTGGGTCGCGTTGACCGCCCGGGTCGCGAGCTCGCCCACGCGCGTCTCGCCGTCGACCTCGCCGCGGGCGATCGCCCGCACCACGTCGGTGACGGTGACGATACCGACGAGCTCGTCGCCGTCGACCACGGGGAGCCGGCGCGAGCCCTCGGCGGCCATCGTCCGGGCGGCGTCGACGATGTCGGCGGCGGCCCCGACGGTGGGGACCTCGCGCATCAGCAGCGCGAGCTGGTCCTCGTCCGGCTGTTCGATCAGGTCGTCGCGCGTGACGAGCCCGCGGTACACCTCGTCGCCGTCGACGTCCTTCACGACGGGCACGGACGAGAAGCCGTGCTCTTGGATGTACTCTAACACGTCGTTGCGGCTCCCGGGTATCTCGACGACGACGAGCTCCGAGCGGGGCGTCATGGCGTCTGCGACGTTCATGCCCGTCTTTCAGCGTGACACCTCTTGTATACTGCGAAGGTGTGCGGAGCCGGACCACCGGCACGCGAGGCCGGGCGGCGACACGCGGGAGCGGTCAGCGGCACGCAGGGTCTGGTCAGCGACACGCGGAGCTGGACCGCCAGCGCGCGGGGCCGGGTCAGCGGCGATCGGACCCGGTCAGGCGGGGCCCTACAGGATCCCGCGAGCCGATGTAGAAACCGACACGTTTCGGCGGATCGTCGTTCGGCGGGCGCTCCGCGGAAAGAACCGTCGGCAGAGCGTCCCCGGAATCTCCGATCCGACGGCCGAATTCGATCGCGTTCGCAACTCTTATACGTACTGTGAACTATTCACAACCATGTCACGGAGTTCCACTCCATGGGACGACCCGGACCCCGACCGCCGCCGGACTGCGCTCCCGACGGACCCGGCGCTCGACGCCGCCGACGCGCCGGACGTGATGGCGTCCGTCGACTCGTCGGCGTCGCGGCCGGAGTTCGTCATCGCGGACGTCTCGCGAGAGGACGCGTGGGTGTCGGTCGACGAGACCGACGCGACCGTCCTCGAGGAGTGGTGTTGAGCGCGTAGCCGTCGCCGAGCAGAGCCGCCGTCTCGTTTTGCCGAATCGGTCCCGCATTACCGGAGCCCGCGGGCCGCTTCCCAGCCGCGGATCAGTGACCCGACCGTCCGGCAGGTCGGCGCCGACACGCCGCGCCGGTCGCCCCGGTCGACGACCGCGCCGTAGATAGCGTCGACCTCTGTGCGGCGTCCGTTCGCCACGTCCTCGTACATGGACGACCGGTTCGCCGCGGTGTCGGTGGCGACGCGCTCGACGGCGTCGGCCGCCCGTTCGTCGGACAGGTCCACCCCGACCGCACGGGCGACGCGGGCCGTCTCGCGGGCGGCCTCGCGGGCGACCTCGCCGGCGGGGCCGTCGAGCGTCGGGCCGTTCTCCGTCCGCGCGAGCGCCGACGGTCCGTTGATCCCGGCGTTGACGGCGAGCTTCTCGAAGCGCCGGGCCGGCATGTCCTCGGCCACGACCGCCTCGACGCCCGCCGCGTCGAAGGCGGCGCCGACCCGCGCGGCCTCGGGGCTCGCGCCGCCGGAGAGCGCCCCGACGACGACCTCGCCGACGCCGGTACAGGTGACGCGGCCCGGCTCGGCGAACCGGGCACCGTAGCTCGCGGTGCCCGCGAGGACCGTCGCGTCGAGCGCGGCGACCAGGCGCTCCTCGGTGAGGCCGTTCTGGAGCGAGCAGACGGCGTCGTACTCGCCGGTCGCGAGCGCGCGAGCGGCCGCGTCGGTGTCGTACGCCTTCGTCGTGACCAAGGCGAGGTCGGCTCGCCGGTGCGTCGCATCAGTGAGCGCGCGCGGCGCGACCCGGGCGTCGACCTCGCCGTCGATCCGGAGCCCGTCCTCCCGAATCTCCCGCATGTGCGGGTCGCGCCCGACGAGCGTCACGTCGTGTGTACGCGCCAGCAGCCCGCCCACGAGGCTTCCGAGCGCGCCGGCGCCGTAGACGAGCACCTCCATGCGAAAAGGGAGGGGCGCCGGTAGAATAGTGGTAACGGTGAGGTCGATCCGCCTCGCCCGAGAGCCGCCGACTCCGCTCGCCTCAGCCCTTCAACCCGCTCCCGGTCAGCGGGACGACCACGTCCTCGTCCGGGCGGATCTCGCCGCGCTCGCGGAGGGTCCGCAGCGCCGCGGGCGCGACCGCGCAGGTCGGCTCCGTGTAGAAGCCGGCGGCGTGGAGGCGGTCGAGTTCGCGCGTCGCGGCTGCCTCGGTGACCGCGAGCGCGTCGCCGCCGGTGGCGTCGATCGCCGCCCGGATCTGGCGGTCGCGGACCGGCTCGGCGATCTGGATCCCGTCGGCCGCGGCGTTGACCGTCCCGTCCGGGTCGGCGGCGTCGGGGCCGCGGAGCGCTCTGACGATCGGCGCGACGCCGGCCGCCTGCGCGCCGTAGAGGCGGGGGACCTCGTCGATCCAGCCGGCCCGTTCGAGCCGACGGAATCCGCGATAGGCGCCGAGGAAGAGCGTCCCGTGGCCGAGCGGCGTCACAACGGCGTCCGGGGCGTTCCAGTCGCGACGGAGCGCGATCTCGTACGCGACCGTGGCGGTGCCCTCGAAGAACGCCGGGTTCCAGGCGTGGCTGGCGTACCAGGCGCGTTCGCGGTCGTCGAGCGTCGCGACGCACGCGTCCGTCACGTCGCCTCGGCTCCCCTCGACCCGGACCGGCTCGGCGCCGGCGCGGCGGATCGCGCGGAGCTTCGACTCCTTGGCGTCGGCCGGGACGTAGATCTCGGCCGCCATTCCGGCCCGGGCGGCGTATGTCGCGATCGCGGCGCCCGCGTTGCCGGAGGAGTCCTCGACGACGCGCTCGACGCCCAGCTCGCGAGCCCGCGTCAGCGTCGCGGTCGCGCCGCGGTCCTTGAACGAGCCGGTCGGGAAGACGTACTCCAGCTTGAACGACGCGTTCCACGGTGCGGCTTCGCTCCCCGCGTCTCCCGAGAGCTCGCGGCCCGCGTCCGCGTCGACGAGCGGGGTCATCCCCTCGCCGAGCGTCACCCGGTCGCGGGGGTCGTCCCCGGCGGCGAGCAGGTCGTCGAACGCCCACAGGCCGTCGCGCGCGTCGAACAATTGGGGGTCGGGCACGGGACCGTCCGGAACCGGGGGATCGGCGAAATCGAGGGGTTCGCCGCACCGACAGCGCCAGCGGTCGCGGTACGTCTCGCCGCACGCGGAACAGCGGAGTCGCCGGGGGTCTCGCCCCCTCGGCGACGGAGCGTCGGGAGCGCCCATCAGTACGTGTCGACGTTCGTCCCGATCGAGCAGACATACTCCCCCGCGGCCACCTGCGGGAGCCGGCGCGTCCGCCAGAAGATCCCGTCGGTGTCGGCCGTCACGCGCCCCTCCAGCGCGCCGAAGGTGTCGGTCACCTCGAAGAGGACGTCGCCCGCGGAGACGCGCTCGCCGAGCTCGCACTCGAAACGGACCAGGCCGCCGGCGGGCGAGCCGTACTGATCGAAGCCGCGCGCCCGAGTCTGCGATTCGAGCGCGGCGTCGCCGTCGAGGAAGCCGTAGTGGCGGAGCACGTTGAACACGCCCTCGACGCCGTATCGGATCGACTCCTCGTCCCAGCCGACGCAGCCGCCGAGCTCCGGGTCGACGGTCGGGATGCCGTGCTCCGGGCCGGCCCGCGCGAGCTGGCCGTCCGGGCCCTTGATGTCGAGGACGTGCCCGCAGCCGAACGCCTTCGCGAGCTCCAGGCAGTCGCCGTGGAGCCGGTGGCGGACGCCGCAGCGCACGCGCGTCTCGTTTATCATCCGGCTCGTCGACCCCTGGTGGAGGTCGAGGATGTAGTCCGCGCGCTTGGCGACCTGGAACGTCTCGTGGGCGATCCGCTCGCTCGTCGTCCCGTCGGCGTCGCCCGGGTACCCGCGGTTCATCTTGCGGTCGTCGACCGGGTTCCGGTGTTCGGCGGCCTGGAACGCGAAGTGGTTCACGATGCCGACGACGAGGACCGAGCCGGACAGCTCCGCCGGGTCGAGCCGCGGAACGACGCGGTTGACGACGCCCAACCCGTTCAGCTCGTCGCCGTCGCTCACCGCCTGGACGTACAGCGTCGGCCCGTCGGCCGCGCCGTTGACCGCGGCGACCGGCAGCCGGACGGGGCTCCCGTCTCGCATCTCCCCCACCTCGAGACGGCCCGTGTCCGTCTCGCCCGGAGAGGCGCGGGCCGTTCCCAGCGTTATCATTACGCGAAGGTGGGGCGGCCGGGACTTTATCCGTTCGGTCCGCGGCGATCCGACCGACACAACCTTTATCGCCGCTTTCGCTCAACGGACTGGTACCACCCCCGCGGCGTCGGTCGCCGTCTCCCCGACCGACGGCCGCGGTGAGCCCGCTAATGAGTATCGACATCGACCCGCTGCGCGAGGCCGACGGGATAACCGTCACCGACCACATCGAGAACACGCAGTTCGAAGTGTACACCGACCGGCCGGTCGACCCGCGCCGGCGTCCGGAGTCGGACCACTACTTCCCGGTCGACGCCAGCGTCGCAGTCGAGACCGGGGCGATCGAGATCCCGCGGGTCGCGGTCGTCGAAACGCGCGGCGGCGACGGGGCGCTCCTGACCCACGGGGACTGCTACGAGATGCCCGACGGGATCTACCATGTCGGAATAAATCCCGCGCCGACGAAGCTGTACCTCACCTTCGAATCCGGGTTCTCCGTCTCGACGACCGACCGGACGACCCGGATCGACCTCGACACGCCGGGCACCGTCGGGCTCGGCTTCCGGTCGCTCCACCAGACGCCGGCGGGGACGATCACCACCCCCACGGACCCGGAGTCGCTGATGGACGCCGTCTCCCTGCTCGGCTCCGCGCTTCAGACGACGAGCCCGGAGCGGTCGTTCCCCACTCTGCGCGGACACCCGCCGCTCATCGAACCCGGCGAGGAACTCCGCGTCCCCGAGCGGGTCGAACCGGTCGACAGCGGCGTCCGGATCGTCGTTCCCCCGGAGTACCGCTACCTCTATCCTGTCGTCTCGCTGGCGTACTACTTCGCGGCCGAGGTCGTCCCCGGCGACGCCCCGCGGATCGAGGGCGACGGCTGGACCTACCCGCTCGAACCGGGGTTCGAGGAACGGACCGCGCGGGTGCTCCGACAGTCGTTCCACATGGACTGTCTCGCCCGCACGGAGGGATTTTACCCGGTCGACCTCCACGAGCGCGAGACGACGGACCTCGACCTCGACTGGAAGCGGCTGTACAACCTGCCGCTCGCGGAGCGACTCGGCGAGTACCTCGAAGTCCCCTTCGAAGATATCAAGCCCGAACTGCCGCAGTGGACACTGACGACGGACGTCCGTCCCGACCCGGAGAACGTGGAGATGCTCCCGTTCGTTGCCGGCGAGCTGTCGATTGTCCGCTCGCCGGAGACCGTCACACCGGTTGACGACGACGGCGGCGTCGGCGTCGGCTTCTTCGGCGGCGCGGACCGAAGCCCGTCGGCGGCCACGAGGCGAGAGGTCCCGGTCGGCGGCGTCGCGCCCGACGGCGGCGCCCTCGGCGACGCCGAGTTCGTGCGCGGCGGCGCGAGCGCTGGCGCCGAGAGCACGGCCGACACGAGCGCGGGGACCACCCGCGGCGCCGACGCCTCCGCCGAACGCGGCGCCGTCTCGGCCCAGACAGAGTTCGTCCGACCGGAGCCGGTCGACACCGTCGAGCACGCGTGGGTGGGCGACGGCGTCCCGCTCAACGCGAACAAGGCGACGCTCGACGCGTACCACCGCCGGCTCGAAGCCGGGCAGGTCGAGCAGTCGCGCATCTCGGTCCTCGTCGTCTGTAACGACGAACAGATGCGCGAGGAGGGGAACGTCGCCGACCTCTACGGCCTCCGCGACATGGTCCAGTTCGACATCGAGGTGCGTCACGACCTCTCCCAGGAAGAGATGCGCGACGCCCTCGCGTCCGACGTCGACTTCCTCCACTACGTCGGCCACGTCGACGACCGCGGGATGCAGTGCGCCGACAGCTACCTCGATTTGACCGACGAGGACCTCGAAATCGGGGTGAGCGCCTTCCTGCTCAACGCCTGCCAGTCCTACCGGCAGGGCGAGGCCCTCGTCCACCGCGGCTCGCGCGGCGGCATCGTCACTCTCTCCGACGTGGCGAACTCCCCCGCGACGACACTCGGTCGGATCATCGCCCGCCTGATGAACAGCGGGTTCAACCTCCGGACCGCGCTCCACGTGGCGAAGCGGGAGCTGATCACGGGGCACCAGTACATCGTGGTGGGAGACGGCGGGACGACGATCTGTCAGAGTCGGAGTGGGTCTGTGATTGTTATTAATCTCAGAAGAGAAGGCTCCGAGGATTGGAGAGTGTCTGCGGATGTGCTCCCAAACGGTCCGTACGGTAATGGAACCCTCACAACACTAAACCTAGCTACGGACAACTCAAACCATTACATTCCGGTAGAGATAGATTACCAGACAGTAAGTACTGAGGAACTTTCTAAATTCTTAGATTTAGAGACTGCACCCGTGTTTAAGTCTGATCAGCTAGTTTGGAGCGACGAGTTGAACTTTTAGGGCCCAGGGTTAGATGCAGCCATATTCGCCGCCGCGGGCGCCGCCTGCGTCAACAGCAGGAGCGCGGTGAACAGGACGCCGGCCATTTTCGGGTTCTCTGCCACGTACTCCGCCACACTTTCGTGCATATTCGGAAAGTATCAGGATAAATAAATATTAAGATTGTTCTGCGGTGAAATAAGAGAGATATTTAAATAGTATTCAAAGTGTATTAAATAAACACAGCCATTAAACGCCGGATAACCAGCGATTGGACGCGCTTGCGGACGGCCGAGTGTGTCGCGTTCGCGGGACAGATCGAGGACCGCGTTTTTTCACCGCCGGGCGCGGAGGTAGGGACGCTATGACCGACATCGAGGACGCGATCCGGGAGGCGTTCGAGCACACGGAGTACGACCTCGGCGACGTCGCGGTCAACCGCCGACAGGTCCGCGTGCCGGTGATACAGGAGGGCGCCGACCCCGACGCGCTGCGGGCGGTGATCGAGGAGGCGCTCGGCGCGGACGCGCTCGCGACCGTAACCGTCACGACGGAACGTATCGCCGGCGAGGACACCGTCGGCACCGTCGTCTCGTTCCGCCATCGGGGCTGAGCCGACTGAGGGGCGATTCAAGGGCCAAACGGGGGATTCGGCTCGGACACTTCCGACCGCGACGCGGTACGGTTAACAGGGCGGTACCCGTACACACGGATCACACGATGAGGGCCGAGGACGGACACGACGGCGCACAGTACCTCGCCGGCTCGCCCGTTCGGGTCGCAATACTCCGGGCGCTGCGCGACGACCCGCGGCGCCCGGCGGAGTTGACCGACGCGGTCGACGCGACCCGAACGACGGTCCAACGGATCCTCGGCGGGTTCCGCGAGCGGGACTGGGTGGTGAAACGCGACGCCGCCTACCGGGTGACGCCGACCGGCGAGCGCGTCCACGACGCCTACGAGACGCTCCTGACGGAGGTCGAACGCGGCGAGCGGTACGGCGGGTTCGCCGAGACCCTCGAACGGGCCGGCGTCGACTTCCCGCCGGAAGGGATTCCCGACAGCGACATCACCGTCGCGTCCGAGAAGAACCCCCTCGCGGTCGTCGACCGGCTGACGGAGCTCCTCCACGAGAACCACGGCGGCGAGATCCGGGCCGTCTCCCCGGTCGTCATCCGGCAGTTCAACGACGCGGCGGCCGCGGCGCTCGACGACGGCGCGAACGTGGAGCTGATCATCGACCGCGACGCGGCCGACACGTCGGTCGCGGAGTTCGAACCCGCGACCGACCGCGCGCTGGACGACGACGCCGCGGAGGTGTACGTCAGCGCCGAGCCGATCGAGTACGGGCTCTTCCGCTGCGGTGACGTGGCCTGCGTGGCCGCGTACGACGAGCAGAACAACCCGCGATGCGTCATCGAGTCGACCGACGACGCAGTCGTGGACTGGGTCGACGACGCGTTCGCGTCGCTGCGAGCCGACGCGACGCGGCTCTCGACGGTCGTCGAGCGCGCCTGAGAAGAGACGCGGAGGTGGCTACACGTCGTCGCCGTCCTCGGCCGCGTCGTCGGCGTCGTCGTCCGGGTCGAAGTTCGCGGGAACGACCGTCGGGTGGTCGATGCCGACGGAGGGCGTGGTGGCGCTCATGGCTCTATTAGATGCTAGGCGAACGACACCCTAAAAATTACCCATAGGCATAACGCATCCGTGTGCGGACGTCGGATGCGCTACAGTTATACAGCGTTACGCGATCTGTTCGTCGTACAGGTCCTGCGCGTGTTCGATGGCGTCCTTCGCGGCCTGTTTGTCCTCCCAGCCGAGCGTTTCGACCTCCTTGCCGGCCTCGAGGTTCTTGTAGGTCGCGAAGAACTCGTCTATCTCGTCGAGGGTCTGCTGGGGGATGTCGTCGAGGTCCTCGATGTGGTCGAATCGGGGGTCCTCGGTCGGCACCGCGATCACCTTGTCGTCCTGCTCGCCGTCGTCGTCCATCTTCATCAGCGCGACGGGGCGGGCCTCAACGACGCAGCCGGGGAACGTCTGGTCCTCGACGAGCACCATCACGTCGAAGGGGTCCTCGTCGTCGTAGTACGACTGCGGGATGAAGCCGTAATCGTACGGGTAGTGGACGTTCGAGTGGAGCACCCGGTCTAAGACGACGCCGGGAATGTCCTTGTCGTACTCGTACTTGTTCCGCTCGCCTTTGAGGCACTCGACGACGGCGTAGATCTCGTCCGGCGCGTTCGGTCCCGTCTCGAGATCTTCCCAGAGGTTGGCCATGTGCCTGATGATGGGTGGATGTCGGGCAAAGTCCTTTCGGGATCGCACGGGCGCACGCCGTCCGAAGCCGTCCGGAGTCGTCATCGGCGGATCGGGCATCACCGGCCCGGAGCGGGCCGAGCGCCGGATTTGGGGGTTTCGATCGGACGCCGAACACCAATTCTGGCTGACGGATCGTCGGCGTACCAGCGGACGCGGAATCGATCGGTCGAACGCCCCGAGCCGCCGGATCGAACGCGCATCCGCCGAGAGAGCGCGCCTACCGACGCACTCGGATAAATCCGGGAAGTGACGCATCGCAATGATAGTGACTGTTGAGAAGGATTATAAGTTCGAGCGCCCTCCCTACTACCATGTCAGAGGCACAATCAGTCCCTGATGAGTCGACAGCCGCGAGCGATCTCACCGCGTTCCAGCAGAACATCCTCAGTATCCTGGCCGAGGAGCCCATGTACGGTCTCGCCATCAAGCGGGAGCTCGAGGCGTACTACGGCTCCGAAGTGAACCACGGTCGCCTGTACCCCAACCTCGACGACCTCGTCGACCACGGGCTCGTCGAGAAGAGCGAACTCGACAAGCGGACGAACCAGTACGAGCTCACCGACGCGGGCCACGACGTCGTCCTCGACCAGATCGAGTGGGTCCTCGACCGGTTCGTCACCGACGAGGAACGCGCAGACGAGGTCCGGGCGCTGCTCGAGTAACGAGATCCGGACGCGACGCCGGCGCGACGAGCGGCACCGAACACCGAACGAACATTTTGGCACACGGCGCGGCGAAAGCCGCGTTCTCTTTCCGCTGAGTCGCCGCTACGTCGAATGGTCGTCTCCGCGACCGCCGGCCTCGTCGCCGCCGTCAGCGCCGTCGGGATCGGCGGCGCCCGCGTCCGCGGCGGGACCGTCGACCCCGGCCGCGACCGACTCGATCACCGACAGCGACTCGTCGACCGCGGCGAGCTGCTCGTCGGTCGGCCAGCCGTTGCGGACCAGATACTCCTCTCGGAACTCGGTACGCATCGCCGGCGTGGCGTCGTCGACGGGCCGGACGTAGTGGTTGCTCATGAACGCCGCGAACGTCTCGGCGGTCCGGGCGTGGACGTCCGCCTCCCGCTCGGCGACGGCCTCGGCGACCGCCTCGTTGTACGCGGCCACCTCGCGGTAGCGGTCGGCGTCGCCGGGGCCGGACAGCGACACTTCGACGGCGCGCTCGGTGTCCTCGACGCGGTCGAGCTGGACGGTCCCGTCGTCCATCCACTCGTCGGGGTACAACACGAGCGCGTCGTCCTCGTCGCGGACGCGCGCGGTGTAGCCGTACTCGGCAGCGAGGGCGTCGCGCCGCTCCCGGTACTGGTCGGCCGCCTGCTCGATCTCCGGCGTCGGCTCCGCGGACTCGGCCTCGCGGGCGAGCCGCGTGAGCCGCTCCGCCTCGTCGACCGCCTCGACCGGGACGTCCGGGACGCGCTCGTCGTCGGGTTCGGGCGTTTCCGCGGTCGCGGAGTCGTCCGCCCCCTCGCCCGCCGCCGCGTCCATCATCTCCCGCGCGCGCTCCTTCGCCCACTCCGGCGGTTCGTCGTCAGTTCGCGTCATCGAGTGCCTCGTTCGCCAGATCGTCGGCGCGTTCGTTTATCTCCCGCGGTACGTGCGCGATCGACCACCGGTCGAACCGCTCCAGCAGCTCCCGGGCCCGGACGCGACGCTCGCGGAGTTCCGGGTCGTTGGTGTTCCACTCGCCGCGGACCTGCCTGACGATCAGCTCCGAGTCGCCGCGGACGTCGATCGCGTCGAAGCCGTACTCGTCTGCCGCCTCCAGCGCACGGACCAGCGCGGCGTACTCGGCCTGGTTGTTCGTCGCGCGGCCGATCGGCTCGCCGCCCTCGGCGACGACCCCGTCGGACGTGACCAGACACCAGCCGACCGCGGCCGGACCGGGGTTGCCGCGGGAGGCGCCGTCGAAGTAGACGTGCGCGCGCCCGCCGCCGTCGCGCAACAGGGCGGTCAGGCGGGTGGGGTCGCTCCCCTGGACGACGACCTTGTCGTCGTACGCGACCGCGACGGCCCCGTCGCGGTCGGCGCGCCACCGCTCGTGTGGCGTGTTGCCCTCGTCGATCCGAACGCCCGCGTCGGCGAGGCGCTCGCGCGCGGCGGCCGGGTCGCAGTCGATCGTCGGCATTCGGCCGGACTCCGCGCTCGCCGGACAAAGGGCTGTCCGTCCGCCACTGAAAAAAAGCCCGAACGAATGAGGCGCAGCCAACACGGGCGGTGCGTCCCTCGATCACGACGCGATGACCGCGTCGAACGTCGAGTCGAACCTGCTGGCGTCGCTCGACGCCGTTCGAGAGCGGTGCGGCACCGTCGTCGTCACCTGTTGCTACCGGTGCGCGACCGGGTCCGAGTTCGGCGGCGAGTGGCGCGGCGTGCCGGTTGGGCCGCTCCTCGACGGGGCGCCGCCGGACACGACCCACCTCCGCGTCGAGTCCGCGGAGGGGTACCGCGCGCACGTCGCGGTGCGAGAGGCGCTCGACGCCGTCGTCGCGACGGAGCGCCTCGACGGCCCGGCGGACGGCCTCCCGCGGCTCGTCGGCCCGGGATTCGACAGTTCGCAGGCCGTCAGGGACCTCGCGGCGCTCGCGCCGGTCGCGCTCCCGCCCGACGCCGACCCCGTGCCGGGGACCGTGGGCGGAGACGGATCGGAGCCGGGCGGCGAGTGAAACGCGAGGGCATAGACCGGGTACCGACGCATGAGTCCCGCGACGCGAGACGCTGGCGCGACGGACGGGTCCGCGGCCGGAGAGTCGCGGGCGGCCAACGACGCGCGGGGAACCGACCGCCCCCTCCCGACCGTCGTCGGCGTCGCGGGCCCGCGCGGGTCGGGGAAGACGTCGCTGATAGAGCGACTCGTCGACGCGTTCGCCGCGGTCCGCGAGGCGGTCGACGCGGTCGATCCGCCGGAGTCGCTTGACCGACTGGACGGGCCGGGGGGCGAACCCGCGGCGTCCAGGGGGCGTTCCGACGAATCCGCGTCCGACTGGACGTCGCACGAAGGTGTGCCAACGACCCACACGGTAACGAACTTTTAAGTTAAACGGATTGGATAGCATATAAATGCGATGACACGGCCCACCCGGCAACGGGATCACGACCGGCAGCGCGTGGGGGACGAGGACGCCGAGGAAGACGAGATCGACGTCGAGGCGATCGAAGACGTCGACGAACTGGACCCCGAGGACTTCGATCCGGAGGATCTCACTCGGACGGCCGACGGGGAGCTGATACACGAGGAGACGGGGATGATCATCGAAGACGAGCAGATCGATCCCGGCCCGGAGTGGCGCGCGTTCAACCACTCGGAGCGGCAGGAGAAGTCGCGCGTCGGCGCCCCGACGACGAAGACGATGCACGACAAGGGGCTGACGACGACGATCGACTGGAAGGACAAGGACGCGTACGGGCGCTCTATCTCGTCGAAGAAGCGCTCGCAGATGCACCGACTGCGAAAGTGGCAGGAGCGAATTCGAACCAAGGACGCGGGCGAGCGCAACCTCCAGTTCGCGCTCTCGGAGATCGACCGCATGGCGAGCGCGCTCGGCGTCCCGCGCTCGGTGCGGGAGGTCGCCTCGGTCATCTATCGACGCGCGCTCAACGAGGACCTCATCCGCGGCCGCTCCATCGAGGGCGTCTCCACCGCCGCCCTCTACGCCGCCTGCCGCAAGGAGGGCATCCCCCGGAGCTTGGAGGAGATTTCTGAGGTGTCTCGTGTCGACCGAAAGGAGATCGGCCGGACGTACCGCTACATCTCCCAGGAGCTCGGGCTGGAGATGCGGCCGGTCGACCCGAAGAAGTACGTCCCGCGGTTCTCCTCGGAGCTGGAGCTGAGCGAGGAGGTCCAGTCGAAGGCGAACGAGATCATCGAGACGACCGCCGAGCAGGGGCTGCTCTCCGGAAAGTCCCCCACCGGCTACGCCGCCGCCGCCATCTACGCCGCGTCGCTGCTCTGTAACGAGAAGAAGACCCAGCGCGAGGTCGCCGACGTGGCGCAGGTCACCGAGGTCACCATCCGGAATCGGTACCAAGAGCAGATCGAGGCGATGGGGATCCACAGCTAACGGCCCCGCGGAAGCGGCACGGTTTTTCTCCTCGACGTTCAATCGCGAGACATGCTGGTCTGCGGAACCCACCGCGGACTGTATCGGCTCGACGGACCGCACGACGACCCGACGCGGACGGCCGAGTGCGGCCGCGTCCACGAGGTCGCACCGAGCGGCGACGCGCGGCTCGCCGCGACCGCGGACGGGCTGTTCCGGTCGCCGGACGGCGAGAACTGGCGACCGCTCGACGGCCCGGACGACCCCGTCTCCGTGCTCGCCGGCCCCGAGACCGTGTTGGTCGGGACCGGCGACGCCGACGTGCTGCGCGCGCGACCGGCGACCGACGGGTGGCGCTTCGACCCGGTCGGCGACCTCGGCGCGCACCCGCACGGCGACCGCTGGCGGGACCGCGCGCCGAGCGGGGCGCCGAGCGTCAGGACGCTGGCCGTCCACCCGGACGACGGCGTCCTCGCGGGGTTAGAGCCCGGCGGCGTCTACGTGTTCGCTGGCGACTTCTGGCGGCGGTACGGGGAGGGCGTCCACGACGACATCCACGACCTGCGCGTGCTCGGTGACGGGAGCGTGGTCGCCGCCACCGGGAACGGGCTCTATCGGACGGACGGCGGCGACCGGTGGTACCGGCTCGATACCGACTTCCGCGACTTCTGGGCGAACTACTTCCGGGAGTCGGTCGTCCACGACGGTCGCCTCTACGCCAGTGCGAACCGCTGGGGACCGGAGGCGCCCGCGGGCGTAACCCTCTCGGCGGCCGCGGGCGACCCTGCGTTCGACGCCGTCGCCGATCCGTTGCCCGCCGCCGATCCGGCGTTCGCGATCTCCTGGGCGGTCGTCGACGGGGCGCTCGTCGGCGGGACGATGCGGGTCGACGAGGACGGGTTCGCGCCCGAGGCGTCGGCCCCGCTGATCCGCCGCGAGGGCGACGAGTGGATCCTCGGAGCCGAACTCCCGGCCGGCGTCACGTCGCTCTCGACCTGACCGTCCCGCGCCGCGGGGCCGCGGCGGCGACACCGTCAAGTCCGACTCGCCCCTACGGTCGGCGAATGCGGCTCGACGAGTTCATCGAGTATGAGGCGAACGAGCGGGCCGAGCGGCGGCGCCTCGCGAGCGAGAAGGACTACGGCATCCTCGATCACCTCGACTCCTTCGAGCGGCGCTTCGACGAGCACGTCTCCGACGACGCCGTCGTCGGGAGCGTCTCGCCGTCGATCTTCGTCGGCCGCGCCGACTACCCGAACGTCTCGACCGGCCTGCTCTCGCCGGTCGGCCGCGAGGAGCGGGCCGAGGCGTTCGAGACCTCCGCCGCGTGGTACGAGGAGGGCGTCTCCATCTCTGACGTGTTCGACCGTCGGACGAGCCTGCTCAACTCGACGCGGGGGGTCGACGTGGCGGACGCGGGGGCGAGCGGCGGGGTGAAGTCGGTCGGCGAGGGCGGACCGGCCGAGAGCGTTCACGACGCGTGGGACGGTTGGCTGGGCGTCCAGCGCGAGATCGCCATCGCGGACCGGCCGGTCGACGTGGAAATCGGGCTCGACGGCCGGCCGGACCTCGACTTCGAGGTCGGCACGGAAGACATCAAGACGCCGACCGGGCCGCGCGCGGCGGCGCGCACGGCCGACCTCGGCGAGAACCCGCACGTCCCGCGGCCGGTGAAGAAGACGCTCGAAGACGACGACTGGCGCGCGGAGGGGGCGATGACGTACCTCTACCGCCGCGGGTTCGACGTGTACGAGATCAACACGATCCTCTCGGCGGGGGCGCTCGGGCGCGGCGAGAACCGTCGGCTCGTCCCGACGCGCTGGTCGATCACGGCCGTCGACGACACGGTCGGCCAGTTCCTCCGCGGGTCGATCCGCGACAACCCGACGGTCGACCGGATCGAGGTCCACCGCAACGAGTACCTCGGCAACGCCTTCTGGGTGATCTTGGTGCCGGGGCGGTGGGAGTACGAGCTCGTCGAGATGAAGTCGCCCGGGTCGATCTGGAACCCGGACCCCGAAGCGGGGGTGTACCTCGCGGCCGCGAGCGAGGGCCGCGAGGGACGGACCGGCTACGTCGAGGAGACGGCGGGCGCATACTACGCGGCACGGCTGGGCGTCTTGGAACACCTCGACGACCGCGGCCGGCAGGCGAAGGCGCTCGTCGTGCGCCACGTCTCCGACGACTACTGGGGTCCGGTCGGCGTGTGGCAGGTGCGCGAGGCCGTCCGCGACGCCTTCGAGGGGGAGCGGGGGACGGCGGAGACGTTCGGCGAGGCGGTCCGCGGCGTCGCCGACCACCTGCCCGTCTCGCTCGGCCGGCTCCGCCGAAAGTCGACGCTGGCGGCGGGGCTACAGGCGAACCTCGCGGACTTCGTCGACGCGGAGTGAACCGGCGGGCGAAGGGCCCTCGCCGCCGATCCGTTTTAGTCGCGGGCCCGAGTGGGCGGCGTATGGTCCCTCTCGCCCTCGCGTTCGGCGGCGTCCCCGGCGGTCCGGAGCTGGTGATCGTCCTGATAATCGCCGTCCTCCTGTTCGGGGTCCCCCTCGTTCTCGTCGGGGGTGCGGTGCTCTACCTCACGACTCGGTCTGACGACGGGTCCGAGGACGGTGCGTCCGGAGCGGGAGGGCCCGACGCCGAGCGGATCGCGGAGCTGGAAGCGGAGGTCGAGCGGCTCCGAGAGAAGGTGGATGACGGGGCGCACGAGGAGGAGGGCGAGCGGGCCTGAGCGGCGCCGCCGCGTCGACGCACTCGCGGCGCGTCGATCAGTCCTCTGCCCAGTAGTACAGTTGCTCGCGCGGCGCGTCACAGTTCGGGCAGTTCGCCGGGAGCTGGTCGCCGATCTCACCCATCTCGCCGCACTCCCAACAGCGCCACATCACGTACGCGGTGCCGAACACGTCCCTGGCGTCGGTGAGCGCCAGCGTGTCGGTGCTCGACGGCGACGCGACGTAGAAGCCGTCGTCGTCGACGCCGCGGATCGACCCGAGCCGCTCGCCGTCCTCGTTGTACACCGCCTGTCCGATGCTCACGTCGGCGAATACGGGTTCGTCCGAGGCCATACGCGGCAATAAGTGCCGGTAGTACATAAGTGTGGTACCAAATGTCACGAAGCGTAGCGAGGAGAGTGGCGGCGAGGGGGCCGGAGCGCGGCCTCGGAGTCGGGACCGGCGGGACAAGCGATTCGACCGGAACAGGAGGTGCGACGGGGGTGGGGAGTCGGCGGAACCGGTCAGGCGACCGGCGTGCGCTCGACGACGGTCCCGTCGACGGTCGGGTACTGTTCGACGATCTCGCCTTCGTCGAGGTCGCCGTCCTCGATCATCTCCTTGAGGAGCCACCACGCGACCTCGACGTGGTTCGACTTGACGGTGTAGAACTCCTCGGGCACGCCGAGCGCCTCGAACCGCTCGGGGTCGGCGAACGCCTTCCCGTAGACGAGCGTCCCGTCGTCGGTCACCTCGTCGAACTCGCGGCGGATGTTCTTCGCCATCCGCTTGAGGCGGTTGCGGTGTTGGGCGGCGTCTTTGAACACCGACGTACAGAAGTACACCTTCTCGTGGCTCGCCATCTCTTCGAGGATGGCGTCGTCCTTCGACCCCTCGACGGCGGACATGTGGCCCTCCTGTAGTTCGAAGCCCTCCTCTTGCATCCGGCGGTAGTTCCCGTCGGACATCTCGAACTCGTTGATGTTACAGAACTCGGCGGCGCCCTCGTCTAAGAACTCCAAGAACTCCGGCTCCGCGCGGATGCCGGGGATCTCGAAGGCGGGGGTGAGCCCCTCCTCGCGGGCGATGTGGAGGATCTCCTCCCACTCGGTGCCGTGCATGTCGCCCCACATCTCCAGCGGCGGGTGGAAGCGGATCTCGTCGAGGCCGGCCTCCGAGAGGCGGCGCATGTTCTCGCGGCCGCCCGTGATGCCCGTGTAGAGGTGGGTGTGGTGGTCCTCACCGAACTCGTCTTTCAGCAGTTCGAGGTACCGGGTCGTCTTCGCCATCGCCTCCTGCGGTTCGCCGCCGGTGATCGAGGTGCCGAGCGCGCTCATACGCTTGGCCTCCTCGATCACGTCGGAGTCGGACTCGACCTTCCGCTCGTTGGCGTACACGTCGGTGACGTTCTTCCGGTTCTCTCCGAGGGGGCAGTAGAAGCAGTCCCGCTGGTCGCAGTAGCCGTAGACGAAAAGCACCATCTTCCCGCCCTTGGCGCACTGTTCGCAGCCCTTGGAGATCATCTACCCTATCCTACCGGCCGCGGCCTCAAAAAGCGTCCGAACCGCGCGCTCCCGAGAGAGCCGTTGGCACGGCGGAGCGGCACCGAACACAAAGTATGTACCCCCGCATGGTGTCAGTAGCGGCCATGAACCGGAACCCGAACGCCGAGAACGCCGCGGAGAACAGTAACGCGAGCGACGCGGTCACCCGTTGCCGGGCGCTCGCGGCCGGCGGTGCGGTCGGCCTCGCAAGCCTCGCCGGCTGTACCGCGCTCGACGTCGCGACCGGCGACGGGCCCGCGGAGTTCGCCGCCGTCACCGCGACGGTGGCCGACGCGACGCTCTCGGAGAGCGGGTACGAGCTCAACGAGGTGTCCGACGAGACGATCTCCCGAGAGGTCGAGGCGGCCGGACAGACCCGAGAGGTCCGGGTGACGAACACCGTCGCGGAGTAGGACAAGGCGGTCGAACTGCTCGGCGAGCGCTACCAGGCCGCCGTGTTCGCCGCGGTGACGACGCCGCAGATAGAGGTCCTCGGCCGGGCGCTCAACCCGATCGCGGAGATGGGAACCCGCGAGCGCGCCGAGCTCATCTTGAGCCGCTTCGAGAACGTCGGCGACTTGGAGCGCGGCTCGGAGTACTCGACGAGCGTCCTCGACACCGACACGGCGGTCGTCGTGTACACGGTCGACGCGGAGATCGAGGGGACGGGCGTGACCACCGAGCTGGAGCTCCACATCGGCGAACCGGTCGGCGTCGAGGACGACTTCGTCCTCCCGCTGGCGGCGTACCCGGCCGCGTTCAGCGACGGCGAGAACGTCCGCCGGATGATGAACGGGGTCGAACACGAGCCGACCGACGAGAGCTGACGGCGAGGCGACGCAGTCGGCGGATCGCGTACGACGCGGAGGGGCGACGCGAGCCGAAAACATATGTCGTCCCCTCGCGTAGCCCCGTTCGATGCTGCTCGTCCTCTGCGTCGACCTCGACGACGACCTCGGCCGCAAGACGGGGATCCCCACGCCCGTCATCGGCGACGAGGACGTCACCGAGGCCGCGGTCGCGCTCGCGACCGCCGACCCCGAGGACTCCGACGTCAACGTCCTCTTCCAAGGCGTCAACGTCCACGATGAGCTGGCCGCCGACGGCGAGGCCGTCGAGGTCGCCGCCGTCACCGGCGTCGACGGTCCCGACGTGAAGGCGAACCGCGCGGTCGGCCAGGAGGTCGACCGCGTGCTCGCCGAGCTGTCGACCAGCGAGGAGGTCTCCGCGGTCGTGATCACCGACGGCGCACAAGACGAGTCGGTCCTCCCCGTGATCCGGTCGCGGATGCCGATCGACGGGATGCGGCGCGTTGTCGTCAGACAGGCGCAGGACCTCGAGTCGCTGTACTACACGATCAAGCAGGTCCTCGCCGACCCGGAGACCCGCGGCACGATCCTCATTCCACTCGGCGTCCTGCTGTTGATCTACCCGCTCGTCGTGGTCGCGAACCTCTTCGACGTGGCGGGGGCGGCCGTGCTGGGGATCCTCTCCGGCGCGGTGGGGCTCTACTCGCTGTTCCGCGGGCTGGGGCTCGAAGACAGCGTTGACGGCGCCGCGGAGAGCGTCCGGAACGTCCTCTACACCGGCCGCGTGACCCTCGTCACCTACGTCGTCGCGCTCGCGCTGGTCGTCGTCGGCGGCGTACAGGGAGTCGAGACCGTCGACGCCGTCGGCGGGGTTCAGGGGAGCTCGCTCGCCGCCGGCACCACCCTCGCCGCGTTCGTCCACGGCTTCGTCCAGTGGCTCGGCGTCGCGGGCGTCACCTCCAGCCTCGGGCAGATCACCGACGAGTACCTCGCCGGCCGGTTCCGGTGGCGCTACCTCAACGCCCCCTTCTACGTGGTCTCCATCGCCGTCGTGCTGTTCGCGGTGTCGGGGTTCTTCCTCCCGGACGCGCCGGGCGTGACGGCGCTCGGGCTCTCGGAGTTGGCGATGGCGCTCGCGGCGGGGACGCTCATCGGCGTGTTGAGCACGCTCGCGTTCGCGGTCGCCGAGTCACAACTCCCGTCGGCCGAACCGGTGTGATGCCGCCACGGCGGCGCCGAGGGCGAGCCGCGGCGCCCGCCGTCGGACAGGTCAGGCCGGGGCGGTCTGCCAGCCGATGAATCGGTCGAATCCGTACGTGAACCCGAGGGACAGCGCGGCGAACACGACCCAGCGAAACACGTCGAACGCGCCGGTAAACGCGAGGACGTTGAAGACATACGAGAGCGACGCTCCGACGAATCCGGCGACGAGGAGGGTACGGCGGTCGTCCATGGGGTCCGCTCGACGCTCCGCAAGTTAGCTCTTCTGTCGGGAAACCGCCCCGACCCGACCGTCTCTCGGTGTCGCCAGCGCGCTCGCGACGACGTGGCAGACTATCGCGGCGTCCAATCGTCGCAGGCTTCCATGTCGTCCATCAGCTCGTCGTAGTGGCCGCAGTAGGGGCGCATCCCGTCGTCGGTCCGGACGTAGTCGAACTCCGCGCAGTTGCCGCAGTAGGCGTCTCCGGGCCCGTCACGCGCCGCGGGAGAGCCGGGCGCGGGCGCGGACTCCGGCGTGGTCGGGGACTCCGGCCCGTCCGTCGGCCCCGCGTCGTCCAGCGGCGAGGTGATGTCGCTGTCGGCGCTGCCGCCGTCGCTCACGCCCGGCGACCCGGGGATGGAGCGACCGCTCGCCCCGGAGCGCCCCCCGCTACTCGTTCGTCCCGGACGGTCCGACCGCTCGGCGCCGCTCGGCGCTCCCGCTCCGTCGCTGTTCGGCGTTCCCGCTCCGCCCGACCGGTCGGTGCCGCGCGGCGTTCCGGACGAGTTCCCTCCAGAAGGCGGGCTCGAACGCGACGGCGCGGCGCCCGGGGAGTCACTCTCGGCGTCGTCGGGGCGGTTCGTCTGCGTCTCGATCTCGCCGTCGGGGGTCCCGCCGAGGAGGCCGACGCCGCCGCGGCTCCCGAGCTGGTCGCGGGAGACCTCGACGACCTTCGTCTCGCCCTTGTGGGTCACCTCCATCGTGACGGTGCCGCCGGGGTCGTTGCGGGTCTTGAAGTTGGCGACGCCGACGAAAACGCTCCACAGCGTCGTCGCGGCGCCGAGGAAGTAGACGCCGGCGGTGGGGAGGGTGAGGTCGGTCAGCTCTGGGCGCGGGCCGCCAACCCACTGCTGGGGGTACGCGTGCGCGAACAGCGCCACGCCGAGGCACATGACGGCCGCGCCGACGACGGCCGCGGCGTAGGTGTTGCGGTCGGCCGGGAGGACCGCCATCACGCCGAGCAACACGAGGGGAACGCCGACGCCGCCGAGGATTCCGCCGAGCTGCCGGGCCGCGCCGGAGCTGTAGCCCGCCGGCACCGCCACCTCCGCCGCCACGAGGATGCCCGCGACGACGAGCAGCGCGCCCGCGGCGAACGCCCCCACGCCGAGGTACAGCCGTCGCGGGTCGACCCCGGAGCGCCCCCGTCCGCCGTACGCCTCCGAGAGACTGGTCATGGGCGGGGTACGTCGTCCACCCTGAAAACAGTACGTCAGACGATCACCCGCGGAAGCGGGCGAGGGCGCGGGGCGCACATGCGGGCGACCGACGGCGGCGACCGCTCGCGGATCCGGCCCCCGTGTAGAGCGCGCGGTCGGGCGTCGAGCGTGGATCGATACGCGACCGCCGGATAGGCGGGGTATCGGCGACTGAACGTGTGAAATGCGAGTGTTGCCACCGGATTTATCACCTCCAGACGCGATCATTCGTCAATTGGTAGCACAGATGGAGCCGATAACCGAACCGATCCGCGTCCTGTACGTCGACGACGAGCCGGAGTTCGCAGAGATGGCTGCGACCTTTCTCGAACGCGAAGACGACCGGTTCGACGTCGAGATCGTACCGAGCGGGACCGAGGGATCAGCGAGGCTTGCCGACGAGGCGTTCGACTGTGTGATATCCGATTACGAGATGCCGGGCCGGAACGGGATCGAGTTCCTCCAGGCCGTCCGCGACGATCACCCCGACCTCCCGTTCATTCTCCACACCGGCAAGGGAAGCGAGGAGGTCGCCAGCGACGCGATCTCGGCCGGCGTCACCGATTACATTCAGAAGAAGGGGAACGCCGATCAGTACGCGCTCCTCGCCAACCGGATCCTGAACGCCGTCGAGGCGCATCGATCGCGGCGTATCGCGGCAGAGCGAACGCGGCGGTTAGAGACGCTCATCGGCAACCTTCCGGGGATGGTCTACCGATGTCGGAACGAACCGGAGTGGCCGATGGAGACCGTCAGGGGCGAAGTTGAGGCCCTCACCGGATACAGCGCCGGCGCGATCGAAGGCGACGGCGGGGTCGTCTGGGGCGACGACATCCTTCACCCGGACGACAGAGAGGAGATGTGGGCGACCGTCCAAGCGGAACTCTCCGCGGGCGACACCTTCGAGGTCACCTACCGTATCATCACCGAGGGCGGCGAGACGAAGTGGATGTGGGAGCGCGGACGGGGCGTGTACGCGGACGACGGCGAACTGGACGCCTTGGAGGGGTTCATCACCGACATCACCGAGCGGAAACAGCGTGAACAGGAACTCGCGAAGAGCGAGTCTCGGTACCGGACGCTCGCGGAGAACTTTCCGAACGGCGCCGTCTTCTACGTCGACGGCGAGTTTCGGTATGAGATCGTCTCCGGAGGTGGCTTCGACCCGCTCGACACCGCCCCCGACGACATCGTGGGTCACAGCGTCTCCGAGGTCGAACGGTTCTCCGAGGAGCTCGTTGAGACGATCGAGGCGATCCACGAGGCGACGCTGGCCGGACGGTCCGAGCGCGTCGAGGTGCCGTACGAGGATCGGGTCTTCGAGATACGCACGGCGCCGGTGCGCGAGGACGGCGACGTCGTCGCCGGGTTACACATCGCGCGGGACATCACCGAGCGGCGGGAACGCGAGGAAGAGCTACAGCGACAGAACGAGCGCTTAGAGAAGTTTGCGAAGGTCGTCAGCCACGACCTCCGGAACCCGCTGAACGTGGTCGAAGGGCGGCTCGAACTGGCCCGAGCCGAGTGCGACAGCGACCAGCTCGTCGAGGCCGAGAGTGCGCTCGAACGCGGTCAGGCGCTCGTCGACGACCTGTTGTCGTTGGCGCGCGAGGGAAAGGTCGTCACCGAGGCCGAGCCCGTTCTCCTGAAGCCGATAGTCGAGCAGTGCTGGGCGAGCGTCGAAACCGCCGACGCGACGCTGAACGTCGACGCTGACCAAGCGGTGATGGCCGACCGGAGCCGGCTGAAGCAGCTCCTCGAGAACCTGATCCGGAACGCGGTCGACCACGTCGGTCCGGAGGTGACGGTCGAGGTCGGGCGCCTCGCGGACGGGTTCTACGTCGCGGACGACGGTCCCGGAATCGTCGCAAACGACCAGGAAACAGTGTTCGAGTCGGGGTATTCGACGGTGCCGGACAACACCGGGTTCGGGCTGGCGATCGTCGACGAAATCGCGGACGCGCACGGGTGGGACGTGACCGTCACCGAGAGCGCGTCCGGCGGCGCGCGGTTCGAGATCACCGAGGTCCAGTTCGACACGTAGACCCGGCGTCGCGGGCGCTCGGGCGGGCGTCCGAGAGCCGGAGACGCGTCGTAGCGCGGAGCGCGCGTCGACGGCTGACCTAGCCCGACCGGCCCCGTCGCGCGCCGCTCAGACGAGCGCGTCGACGTCGACGTTGTCGGCGAGCAGTTCGGCCATCCGGTCGACCGTGCGAACGTCGCGGGTGCGGCCGCCGCGGACGACCTCCTCGGCGCGGTCGATGGCGGTGACCGTGTCCGTGTTCACGGCGAGGACGGGCGTGCCGGCGTCGGCGGCCTTGCCCAGCACCGCGCCGGAGGGGCGGTGCCCGCCGGTGAGGACGAGGCAGGCCACGCCGGAGGCGTCGAGCGCCGCGGTCTGGACGTCCGCGCGGTCGCCGCCGGTGATGACGGCGGCGTCGCGGGCGCGCCGGAAGTAGCGGAGCGCCTCGTCGCCGCCCATCGCGCCGACGAGGAAGCGCTCGACGAAGGCGTCGGTCGACGCGTCGGTGAGGAGCTCGGCGCCGAGCTCGTCCGCGAGCTCGCCGACCGTGACGCCCGCGAGCTCCTTCTCGTACGGGAGCGCGCCGAACACGGTGACCTCCTTCGATTCGAGGAACGGGATGCCGTCCTGATCGAGCGACTCGAAGGCGTCGTCGGACACCTTGTTGAACACGACGCCGGCGAGGCGGTCGCCGAACGCGTCGGCGGCCGCCAGCACGTCGTCTAAGTCGTTCGGCGAGCCGTACTCGGCGACGAGGACGACGTTCGCGTCGAGCAGCTCCGCCACGTCGACGTCGGTGAGGTCGACGACGCCGCCGGTGGTCCAGCTGCCGCCGCCCTCGACGAACACTTGGTCGTGGTCGGCCGCGATGTCGTCGTACTCCTCGCGAATGCGGTCGCGCAGGGCCTCGGAGTCCTCGGTGCCGCGGATGGCGCCCTCAACGAACGTCGGCGAGTAGACGACGGGCTCCATCTGGTGCATCTCGGCGTCCAAGCCGAGCACCTCGCGGGCGAGCATCGGGTCTTGGTCGAGCGTCTTCCCGACGTTCGACTGGAGCCGGGTTCCCTTCGGTTTCATGTAGCCGACGCTGCTGTCCTGGTCGGCGGCGAGCCGCGCTAAGGCGACGGTGATCGCTGTCTTTCCGGCGCTGTCTCCGGTCGCGGTGACGAGTGTGGTGGGTGTGTCAGTCATTGGTGGGTTCCTCCGCGTCGAGCGGCTGTTGTTCGGTCTCCGCCGGATCGAGCTCCTGCGGGTCGACGGTGAGTCTCACGTCGACGGCGGCGGCGTTCGTGCCGCCGTCGCCGTCGGGCAGTGCGACGAGGGGGTTGATATCGAGTTCAAGGATGGCCGGGAAGTCAGTGACTAGCTGCGAGAGCCGGCCGATCGTCTCGATCACGGCGTCGACGTCGACCGGGTCGCGGCCGCGGGCGCCCCGGAGCAGGGGCGCCGACTGGATCTCCTCGGTCATCTCCCGCGCTTCGGGCTCGGAGACGGGCGCGACGCGGAAGGTGGTGTCCTCCATCACTTCCACGAAGATGCCGCCCAGCCCGAACATCAGCAGCGGGCCGAACTGCGGGTCGCGGTTCATCCCGACGATGGTCTCGACGCCGTCGTCGAGGTCGACCATCTCCTGAACTTGGACGCCGAGGACGGTCGCGTCCGGCTGGTAGTTGCGGGCGCGGGTGATCAGGTCCTCGTAGGTGTCGGCCACGTCGTCGTCCGCGACGCCGACGGCGACGCCGCCGATGTCGGACTTGTGGAGGATGTCCGGCGAGACGATCTTCATCACCACGTCGCCGTCGACGCCCTCGGCGACCTCGCGGGCGCGCTCGGGCGAGTCGACGATGGCGCCGTCGGGCGTGGGGATGCCGTACGCGTCGAGCAGTTCCATCGCCTCGACGCCCAAGCGGTTGTCGTCGCGGTCGCGCACCGCTCCGAGGATCTCGCGGGCGCGCTCGCGGTCGACGTCGAACGACATCGGGTCGGCGTACTCGCGCGCCTTGATGTCGCGGTAGGTGGCGAGCGTCGCGAGACTGTCGATAGCGCGCGCGGGATCGAAGTAGCAGGGGATCCCCCGCGCCTGAAGCTGCTGTTTCGGCTCGCGGGTGCGGTCGCCGCCCATCAGGCAGGCGGCAACGGGCGCGTCCATCTCGTCGCTCACGTCGGTGATCGCGTCCGCGAGCTCGTCGAAGTCGATCGTCGCGGTCGGCGCGGCCAACACGAGGGCGGCGCCGACGTTGTCGTCGGTGACCGTGATCTCCAACGCCTCTCGGAACCGGTCGACGTCGGCGTCGCCGATCACGTCGACCGGGTTGTGGATGTTCGCCTCGTCGGGCATCGACTCGGCGAGCGCGTCGCTCGTCTCGCTCGTGAACGACGCCATGTCGAGGTCGGCGTCGCCGACCGCGTCAGTCGCCATCACGCCGGGGCCGCCGGCGTTCGTGACGATGGCGACGCTGTCGGTGTCGGGGAGGGGCTGGCTGCCCAAGATCCCCGCGGCGTCGAACAGCTCGTCGACCGACTCCGCGCGGATCACGCCCGCCTGATCGAGCCCCGCCTCGTACGCCTTGTCGGAGCCGGCGAGCGTGCCGGTGTGCGAGGAGGCGGCCTGCGCGCCGGCGCTCGTGCGCCCCGACTTCACCGCGACGATCGGGGTGTCCTGCGAGGTCTCGCGGGCGGTCTCGATGAACTCGCGGCCGTCCTCGATCCCCTCGAGGTAGCCGATGATCACGTCGGTCTCCTCGTCGTCACCCCAGTGGTCGACGAAGTCCGTCTCGTCTAAGACGGCCTTGTTACCGAGCGAGACGACATCCTTGAATCCGATCCCGTTGTCGTTGGCCCAGTCGAGGACCGCGGTGACGAACGCGCCGGACTGGCTCATGAAGGAGAGCCCGCCGGGGAGCGCGTTCTCCGGGCCGAACGTGGCGTTCATGCCCGAGGGCGTCGACATGATCCCTAGGCTGTTTGGGCCGACGAGGTTGAGGTCGTACTCGTCGGCTAGCTCCGCGAGGCGACGCTCCCTCGCCGCTCCGTCCTCTCCGGTCTCCCCGAACCCGGCGGTGATCACGACGACGTTGCGGACCCCCGCCTCCCCGCACGCCTCGATGGCGTCCAACACGATCGAGGGGGGGACGACGACGACCGCGACATCGGCGTCAGCGTCGGCGACGTCGTCGACACAGGGCGTGTCGAGCACCGCGTCGTAGTTCGGGTTGACGGGGACCGTGTCGCCGTCGAAGTCGTCGAGGAGATTCGACGTGACGGCGCGGCCGACGGCCCCTTCGCGGGCGGTCGCGCCGACGACGGCGACCCGGTCCGGGTCGAACAGCTCGTTGAGCGTACCCATCAACCCGGGAGTACGCGAAGCGACGGCTTAAGATCGGTGGGATGTTCTTCGGAATCGGAGTCAACGGTGAACGATCGATCGGGTTTCGGTTAACCGTTCGTGGATCCCGGCGGTGAGTCGGGGGGGCCGTCGAGATCCGCGGCAGTCTCGGACGCGGAGAGGCCGGAGTCAATCGGCTCCGAGCCGGTGGGCTCCGGATCGGCCGACTCCGCGCCGCCGGCTTCGGATTCGGGCTGGGTGGTCCCGGCGTCGGAGGGGGACGACTCGGCGGTCTCGGCGTCAGCCGAGGGCGACTCGGCGACCTCAACATCGGACGGTGGCGAACTGACGACCGGCGTCATCTCCCCCGCGTCCGGTCCGGCTGGCGTCGGGCGGGCGTCCGGCGCGACCGGATGGGTCCGATCCACCGTCGAGTCGCCGGGGTCACAGTCGGCGTCGGGGACACAGATCGTCACCTCGTTGCCGTCGGCGCCGGCGTCGAACGCCAAGTCGCCGCCGGACCGATCGGCGATCCAGTAGACGAGCCACAGCCCCATCCCGCCGGTGTGTCTGAGGTCGTCCATCTTCCACCGGTCGGTGATCGGGTCCCGCTCGGCCGGGGGGATCGGCGGCGCGTTGTCGCGGACCGCGATCTTGACCCGGTCGGCGGGCGCGGTGACCTCGATCTCGACGCTCGGCGCCGCCTCGGCGTGTTCGATCGCGTTCTCGATCAGTTCGGCGATCGCGTAGTCGAGCTCGGGGTGCGTGAACGCCCGCACGTCGCCGGGGCAGGAGACCGATATCTCCGCGGTCGGACTTGACCGGTCGTCGACGGCGTCCGCCACCGCGCTCTCGACGAGCGGCGCGACCCGGAGGGGTTGCGGGTGTTCGTGGTGGCGGAGGAGGTCGATCACGCCGCGCTGTTTCTCGGCGGTCGTCAACAGGTCGTCGGCGACCCGGCGAACCGTCTCCGCGTGGTCGATCAGGTCGGCGGCGAGTTCGGCCAGGTCGAACTCGTCGGGAACGACACCGCGTTCCTCGGTCGCCGTCGCGCTGACGGCGTCTTCGACGCGGTCGGCGATGCGCTCCGCGGTGCCGTCGACGATGTTCATGTCGTTGCGGATCGTGTGTCGGAGAAGGTTGTCCATCACCGTGAGCTGACGCTCGCGGCGGTACTCGTCCGTGACATCGCGGGCGAAACCGGCGACGGCGACGACCTCGCCGTCCTCCCACACGGGGCGCGAGGGCACCCTGACCCAGGTGGTCCGCCCGTCGGCCGGCCCGATCCGGTAGTCGAGGTTCGTCGGCTCGCCGTCGGAGAGCCGCTCCATCGCGTCCTCGACGGCCGGACGGTCGTCGGGGTGAACCGCGGCGAGGAACATCTGCGGGCGCCGTTCGAGCGCGTCCGGCTCGATCCCGAACACGGATTCGAGCGCGCCGTTGACGAATAACAGGTCCTCCAAGTCGGCGCTGAACATCCAGAGCACGTCCGGCGACGTCGACGCGATCGTCTCCAAGCGCCGGCGTGACTCGACCTCAAGGGTGACGTCGCGAGAACTCAGCGCGTAGCCGTCGAGGCCGGTCTCCGACGGCGGAAACACGCGGGTGCGAAACCACACCCAGTCGCCGTCGGCAGTCGCGTAGCGGTACTCCAACGGAGATTCCGGGGCGGTTCCGCCGGCGACGAGGGCCTCGAACGCCGTCCGAACGCGGTCGGCGTCGTCGGGGTGAATCAGGTCGAAGGCGTCGGTCCCGACGAGCGTGTCGGGGTCGAACCCGAGCAACTCGCGGGTGGCCGCGTTGAGGTATCGGAACCGGCCCTTCTCGTCGATCACCGCGACCTTGTCCTGCGCAAGGTCGACGAGGGTTTCGGGTTCCGGTGAGCGGGACATACGGAACACCTTCGAGAACTGGCGTATAAGCGTGGCCGCGTGATTATCAGGTGCGAAAACGGTCGCCGACGAACCGCCGGGCGAACGCGCCCTGATCGCACCTCCGGGAGGCCGATCCGTTGCGCCGTGGCAGATCAGTCGGCCGAGACGCCGGGGGCGTTGAGCGCGGCGGCAAGCGGGTCGGCCCCCTCGTCGTCGACCGCGAGCGAGACGCCGTCGTCGCCGAACTCGATCGCGGCCTCGGCGGCATCGCGGACGTACTCGGCGGCGTGGTCGCCGTCCGGGTCGAGCCGAACCCCCTCGGCGAGCAGCGGCGTCTCGCTCAGCAGCTCAACCTTCCGGTAGGCGGTCGAGAGGGCGATGTCGCAGTCGTCGGCGAGTTCGCTCGTCGTCTTCGGCGTCGCCGCGGCGGCGAGGATCGCCCGACAGTCGGCGTCGGCGAGCGCCTCGAACGTCGCGTCGAGCGCCGCGTCTCCCTCGGTCGTCGTCGTGGCGTCGGTCGTGCGCGGGGGGCGTTTCATACCTGTACGTTACGGCTACAGCCTCCCGAACTGTGGCCCCTCATATGCGGGGAGTTTTATATCCGACCGCGCGCCCGCCAACGTTTTTGCCCGGCGCGGGCACGGACGAACGAGATGGGATCGGGAATCCGGGCGGAGGTCTCGCTGCCGACCGCGGCGGCCTCGCCGTTCGACGGCGTCGTCGACGGAACGACGCCCGTCACGGGCGTCACGCGGTGTACGCCCGCCGACGACCGCGAGCGAGTGGTCGTGGAGTTCATCGCGGACGCGGACCTCTCGGTCGCCGAGGGAGTCGAAGTGGTCTTCGACTACGGCGGCCGAGCGGCCTACCGGTTCGAGGCGGCGGTCGACCCGGACTCGCCGTTCGCCGTCCTCGACCGCCACGAGACGCCCGTCTCGGAGGCGGTGGTCCGCGACGGGCGGCTGCGCGTCACCTTCCACGCGAGCGACTTGCCGACACTGCGGTCGGTGTTGGAGGCGTTCCGCGAGGCGTGTCCGGAGATGGAGGTGAAGCGCCTGCTCCAGTCGTCGACGACGCCGACGGAGTCGGACTTGGTGACCGTCGACCGGAGCGAACTGACGGAGCGCCAACGCGAGGTGCTCGAAGCCGCCTACGAGGCGGGGTACTTCGACCACCCGAAGGGCGCCAACGCCGGCGAGGTCGCGGCGTCGCTGGGCATCGGTCGGTCGACGTTCACCGAGCACGTCGCCGCCGCCCAGCGGAAGCTGTTCCGGTCGCTGCTTGACTAAGGATCGATTATCACATTCCGACGCCGCGAGAATCCGAGGTCCGTTTGATGGGCATGGGGAGCGTACGCACGGGTATGACGGGGCGATCCACCCACACCTTCGTCTGCCCGGAGTGTCGGCGCTCGATCGAGGTGGACGACGCGATGCGGGCGACGCTACTCGAGACGGGCTGTGTCGTCTGCGGGGCGCCGGTCACCGAGGAGGACATCGGCGAGGCGCCGACGATCAGCTGAACGGAGTCGGCCGGCGACCGCCGCAGAGCCTCCGCCGTCGTCCGCACCGCAGAGACACCTCCCCGCTGTCCCCGCGCTGCGCGCCGTCTCGTTCCCTTTATCAACTCGTGGGAAGAAAGTTCGATATGCCGACGAACAGCGAGGTCGAGATGTCGTCGACCGAGGTGGACGCACACCTGTCTCGCCACGAGACGGGCGTTCTCGCGCTCGCGCGCGACGACGCGCCGTACGCGATCCCGATCTCCTACGGGTACGACGCGGACGAGCGCGCGTTGTACCTCCGGCTGGTGTCGACGCCCGACAGCGAAAAGCGCGGGTTCCTCGCGTCGACGCCGCGGGCCCGCGTAGTCGTCTACGAGGACGAAGACGACGAGTACGCCAGCGTCGTCGGCGTCGGCACTCTCGAACGCGTCGACGTCGACGAGCTCACCCCCGAAACTATCGCCCAGTACGGTGAGACGCAGCGTCCCCTCTTCGAGATCTGGGCCGACGACAAGCCGGACCTCGACATCGAACTCTACCGCTTTGCGCCCCAAGAACTGACCGGACGGAGGGTCGTTGTCGAGCGCGACGAGGCGTAGGGATTTTTCCGATTAGGTTTGTATTTAATCTAAACTAATTTTTCTGCCGTCTCATGGGAAGCGAATAACTCAGGCTGTTTGACACCCTCCCCGCGCTGAAGCGCAAAGATTCCCACGGCACCGCACCACTGGGTTGGGATATTGTAGTTTACCTGAATTGAGGCGCTGAGGCCCCTTCCTCAACGAACGAGCGAAGCGAGTGAGTAGAGAGGGGATACAGTGTTCACAAGAGCAGCTCTTGTGTGCGGACGAGACGCAAGAGCGTGGCATTCAGCGTGGACTCCCGTTTTAACTGCCCAAGGTAGTAGGCGAGGATCCGCCATTCACATTCAACGCCTCGCTGTCCAATCACACGCCTACGGATGCGCCTCTATGCCTAGACTTTTGCTGGTCGCAGAGGTACTTCAGCCCGATATTCTTCACCGCATTATTTCACTACTCGATCAAAACGAAAGGTGTCGGCGACGCACCCGGACCGATGCCAAGTCAGGTAACCGTACACACTAGTACAGATCCCAGAGTAGCATCGCCGACAACAACCGGTGACTCTTGCTGGATAGATAGCTACCTGTCCAAGCAACAATTCGACTAGAATTACATGTCGAAAATATACTGACTTCTTCCCAACCCTACTCAATCACCGCTGACACGGTTCTCCTCTTGAGGGTGAAGGGTTTGTTTCTGTAGCTTACTTTGTAAAATTATAATACTGGCAAATATTGAATCTCACCCAGAGACAGACAGGTTGATCCCTTCCCATATCCCGTGATAGTGCTCCCACAACAACACTGCTGGAGGAAGCGCGATCACTGTGAATACGAAAGAGTATACCACGCTCAGCGCCATCAAAAGGCCGAAGTCCCCAAGCACGGGTGTGATGGCGAGCGCGAGCGCGCCCGTCCCGAGCGAAGTGGTGAGCATGCTTCCGAGCAGGGCGCCGCCCGTCCCCGAGAGCGTGATAATCATCGACTCGTAAGCGTCGGCGCCGGCGTTGTACTCATCGATGAACCGATGAGTGGCGTGTACTGAGTACGCAATTCCGAGTCCAATTGAAATCGATAGAATTGTTCCGGTCAGCGCGTTCAATGAGATCCCAAGGTATCGCATTGTCCCAAGTAGGAATGCGATTGCGATTAAGATCGGGAAGAGATTCGCTATTCCGAGGAGCGGCTTGCTCTCCAATACGGCGTAGGCAATAACGAGGAACAATCCTGTTAATCCCATCGCGATGATCAGTCCCTGAATCGAAGAATTGAAGATGATATCAGTCACCGCGTCGAAAACGACGATCTGACCGGTGGCGGTCGTCTTGTACCGGAACTCTTCAGCGAACTCCCGAGTGTCGGCCGCGGCCTCAGCCTGTGAAGCCCCGGAGTCGATCGCATAGTCGACCTGCGCACTCCGTCGATCCGGCGTGAGGTACTGCTCAGCCCGATCGCCGGACGACGAGGCGAACAGCACGTCGTAGATGCGGTCGAGATTCTGGTCGGGAATTCCGTTTCCGTCGATATCGTTGCGGGCGACCAGTTTGGCGAACTCCGGATTTTGTTCGGCATGCGATTGAATCACAGTCACAATACTTGTTGGCTGGGCGCTCCCGCCGTCACCGACTGCGAGTGAGCCTGATGCATCGTCGTTCGGGTCCGCGAGAGCCTCAAGCGCATGGCCCTCCTCAAAGTTCCCTTCGACGTACAACTTCACTGTTTGATCCTGGTTAGTTGAGAAGCGGTCTTCAAGCAGGTTCAACGTCTCAGTGACAGTGTACTCACTCGGTGCGAACGGCTCAGGGAGGCTGGTCACATAGTCCGGTTGCTCCTCCGGGGGAAGGAAGTCCTCAGTCTCGAAAGAGGTGTCGACACCGCTGCCGTACGCCGCAGCCATCCCCCCCGTCACGAGCAGCACGACCACGAACGCGATTGGCGCGTACCGGCTAACCTGTGCCGGAAACGTCAAGAACTTTCCAAGCGTCGAGTCCTCGGAGGAGATCGGAGCCGAGTTGAACTCCGGGACTCCGTACTGCTCTCGCAGCCTGTCAACAACCAGTTTTGCTGCCGGCAGGAACAGCCCGAATATCAGGAAGGTGAAGGTGATCCCGACCGCCGAGGCGATTCCCATGTTTCGGATCGGCGTGAGGTCAGAGATTACGTTCGCCCCGAATCCGAACACAGTGGTTACAGTGACGATGATGAACGCGATCATTAGCTGGTTGTTCGCCTCGCGCATCGCCTCTGTCGCCTCATAGCCGTCGACGACCTCCTCGCGATAGCGGTTGATGATGTGGATCCCGAAGTCGACCCCGACCGCAAGCAACAGCACGGGAACGGTAATCATCTGTTGATTAAATGGGATTCCAGAGAATCCGAGGAACCCAAACGTCCAGATGATGGTCATCAGAAGCGACAGCAGCCCGAGCGCGAGGTCGATCGGGTCGCGGTAGGCGACAACCAGGAACAAAAGCAGCAACAGCACAACGACAGGCATTACGATGGTGAGCGAGTCACCGATGACGTTGGCCGTCTCGGCGTTCGTCACGCCGCTGCCGAACGCGGTGAGATCTCCGGGCTGATCAGCCGCAATCGATCGGATCGTCGTTTGAACCTCTTGGAGGTCCCCATCCGAGAACCCTCCCGGCACGTCGTGTGAGATGACCGTAATCGACGCGCTTGCGCTCACGCTCGTCGGATTGAAATCTGTCGCGAGCGTCCCCGTAAACCGCGGATTTTCTGAGAGGCTGCGAACGACCTGTCTGACTCGGGTCGCACTCGTCGACTCCAGGACGCGCCGCTGTTCGGCTGCCGTAGTCGCCGACGGGTCGATTGTCTGTGCGACGACTGTGGCCGGGCCGTTGGCCGAGGCTACCCGGAGGTCGTCTCGCGACTCAACCTCCTCTAAGACCCGGAGGTCTCTGAGTAACGCCTCTTTCGTCAAAACGTTACTTCCCGAGTGGATGAGTTGTGTGGACTCATCATCGGATTCGAATGGATCTTCGAATTCTTCGTTAACCGCGTCAAGTGCCTGCTGTTCCTCGAGACCATCGGTGAACGAATCGGTGGCCTCAGTGTCCGTGCTGACAAGGCCTATCCCGCCGGTAAACACCAGCGTGAGAACAAGGAATATGATGATGACTCGGCGCGGGCTGTCGACGATGGCGTCGTTAAGTCGCCGTGTCCACGCCTCGATCCGCTCGCCGAGAGACATCGGTTACTGCCGCCTCCGGTAGACGACAAGCGCCCCCGTCCCAACGACAAGCAGCGCGACAATGATAACTGGCAGCGGCAGTCCGCCGCCCTCACTCTCGATCACGTCTATCGGGACACGGTAGGTGTCTGTCAGTTGGCTGTCTCCGTCCGCGTCATCGTACCGGAAGTCAAGCGAGATTGGGTATGTGCTACCCGGCGTTGCAGAGCCTGTAGTAGTCAACTCGAAAGTCATCGTGGTGGTTTCCCCGGAGTCGAGTGATTGGACGTATCCCGTGTCGGTATCACCTGTATCGAGCGGATCGTCGGCGAACAACCGTGCCTCGACGTCGCTGGCAGTCTCGTTGAGATTATTCGTTACGGTGACATCGACGGTACGAGTCCCGTCTGACTGGATAGTGCGGTTCTCGACCGCAACGTCGAAACGGTCGCGCTCAGGGGCAACCTCAGCGTCGACGACGAGGTCTTCGAAGGCCCGCAATTCATCCTCACCGTTTCGGTACTGGACTGCCATATCGAGCGAGCGCAGGCCGGACTCGGCCTCGCCACTAATCGAGATTGGCAGTGTGAAGTTCGCGGATTCACCGGAATCAAGCGTCCCTACAGCGGTCGACCGCTCTGCCGGGATCACGCTCTGGGAATTGCCGGCGTACTGAACAACAACGCTACGGGCCGGAACAGGGCCGTCGTTGCGAACGGTGCCGACCAGTTCGCCATCCTCGGCGACGCGAAGCTGTGACTCCACGTTAGTGAATGCGAACTCCTGTTCGGCAAGGGGGAGGATCCCGAGTGAGAGCCCATCATCGGTGCGGGTGATCCCGTCTGGGTCCTCGAATTGTACGGAACCGGAGAGCGTGTACTGCTGGACTGGTAGATCGGACGCGACGCCCACATCGTATGCGACAGATGTCGTCTCACCGGGTTCGATCTCCTCGATCCGAACAGTGTTGGACTGACCATCACTCACTGTGACACTATTACTTTGCGTCCCAAAAGTCACGTCAGCATTATGCGCCGTCTCCGCGCCGACATTCTCGATCGTCGCCTCAACGGTGCCGCTGTCACCGATCTGCGCGTCGCTGTCGATGTCAACGACTTGGAACCGGGCGTCGTCGCGCACGCGGACTTCGACGTCGCGGGAGATCGTTACGGTTCGGCTCTCGCCGGAGGATATGTAGCCGTAGGTGAGATCTAGATCTAGCGAGTATGTTCCGGGCTTGACGCCCTGCGGCACGTTCAGACTCACCGGTAGTTCACCGGGGGCGCTTGTCGTCACGCTGCCGATCGATGTCTCGCCCGACTCGACAGATAGTGGACCACTCGCCTCAACCTCGGCGCGGACGTTGCGCGCCGTAGTGACAAGATCGCTGTTCGCAGCGTTCCCGAACCGGAGGTCTCCGTCGTTGGCGATCTGGAGGGAGATCTGGTTGGTCCGGCCGGGGACGAGGTTCGGGTTCGGCGCGAACACGTCAAGATCAGGAGACCCACCGATGTTCGAGGCCTGTGCGGGCGCGCTAACGCCGATGCTAGGTGCGGCGTCGGAGCCGGTTAGCTCGGCGCCGACAGCACCGATGCCGAGACCACTAGTGAGGAGAAGCACACTCACAAGCACAACGGATAGGGGGCGAGTCCGCATGCGCTACCGCACCTCGATAGTCGTGGTGTTTGTACTCCGGGATCGGGGGAATTCCGTTGCGGGACTATTCGGCGAGAAGTGGCGAGCTCGTTGCACACTCACTACTTCACCCGAGAACCAATAAACATTTTGTTCGTGGACTCTCGTATCTCGGTATGGAGCGAAAAAACGAAGCCATCGCAGCTGACGCGAGGAAGCAATAATGGCGCGCTTTACCGATGAAGATCGCGAGCGTATCCGCGAAGAGTTGATTGAGGCGGGTCACAAACTTTTCGCGCAGTTCGGTTTCGATCGAACGCGTGTGAATGATATTACCGAAGAGGTGGGAATCGGTACTAGTACGTTCTACCAGTTTTTTGACTCGAAAGAGCAACTGTATCTTGTTGTGCTGGTCTCTGAGCGCGATCAGTTATTTGAACAACTCGAAGCAGTCATCGGTGAGGTGGAGACACCACAGGCGGAAGCTGAAATGATCCTGCGAACGACACTTAAACAAGTCCGATCGAACCCTCTTATTCGGAGGCTGTTTGTGGAGGGTGAGATACGGCGGATCGATGAGCAGTTGAATGGAACAAACTATGATGATGGTACCAGTACAGGGGACAACAATAACACGGGCACGATTAGTAAAGGCGATGGCGACAACAAACCCGACACAGGTGCCGAAGCAGATTTCCGCGTGTTACCGCAGCCGGAAGCGTGGGTTGCGCGCGATGATGTCCGGATAGACGATCCGGATATCGTACGAGGACTCCTACGGTCGCTGCTGTTCGTCACGCAAGCACAGAACACACCCATCGTCCTGAACGAGACCTATGATGAGGTTGAGGAGGCACTGATCGACACGGTTATCACGGGATTGTTCGCAGATGAATCGATGACTTCTTGTGACGATCACAGCGGGTGAACTACCCCACCCTACTCGCTCACGGCTGACGCCGTTCGCTCCTTGATAATGTTCAAGCAAGTTATGGAAGATTCAAGGCTCAGTCGATCACATCGGGTTTGAGTGAAAGTGTCTGCTTGGGAAGAGTGTGGAACCTACCGAAGCAGACAACGAGATAGAGGAAGAGCATCTTCTTAATTTTGTCGTCAACAGCCTCGATGAAGAGCTTGAGATAGACATCGACGAGAACGTCAAGGTCACGACAGAGACGTTGTACGAGGTCCTCGCCGGCGCCAGCGCCGGCGGGGCCTCGATCAATCACGTCTGCGAAACGACCGAAGGCTCGCCACACGCCAACACCGTCCGAGGACATCTCACCGAGCAGTTTGAACTTGACTCCGTTGAGGCGGTTGGCGACACGCTACTTCAACGAGATGCGCTTGAGACGCTTCCAGATCGACCGGTGGAGGCCTGTGCAGACCTCCACCTCGACCCCTACTACGGCGATGAAGACGAAACAGAAGCGCTGTACTCCTCACAAGCGAAACGGGGAACGACGACGTTTCACGCGTACGCGACGCTGTACGCGCGGGTACGCAACAAACGGTACACGCTGGCGGTGCGCCAGCTTGTCGCTGGCGACACCACCAGCGACGTCCTTGGTGAGTTTCTCGAGCTCCTTGACGGCCTTGACCTCGGCGTCAAGGCCGTCTATCTCGATCGCGGATTCTACAACGGCACCTGTCTTGGGCTGTTGTCCACGCACAACTACGCCTACATGATGCCGATCGTCAAGTGGAGTGAAACGATCCAAGACGAACTCAGCAGAGGCTGGAGCCGCGAGATCGAACACGAACTCGCCGGCAAGGTAACGTTCCCTGTGTTCATCGACTGCGTCTACCAACAGGGACGATACGATGAACACGGGGTGGCGCGTCATGGCTACGCCGCTGACGCGCCGTTTATCGACACGTCACGGGATGCCCGGGAGCACTACAGCGAGCGCTTCGGCATCGAGTCGAACTACCGATTAGCCAAGCAGAGTCTCGCATTCACCAGTTCTCAGGACGCTGGGCTACGGCTGGTGATGTTTGTGGTGAGCCTACTGCTCCAGAATAGCTGGCGGTATCTACACTGGCGGTACGTGGCGGCGCCCCCCGCGGCGGGGCGCCGCCTCTGGCAGTGGTCGTTCACGGAGTTTTGCGAAATGACGCTTCGCGCAGCTTGGACAGCGCTTGGTGTGCGTAGGACTGTTCCAGCGAACCAACCACTCGACGACCGGTTCTTCCGGTAGCTGTCCACCGGTCCGGACAGCAGTTGTGAATGGGGACGCTGTCGCGTCGGCGGCAGTCTGCCGCCGACAGCGACGGTTCACCCCGAAGGCTAAGCTCACCGGCACTTCGAAGACACTCCACGATCAGTCCAATCTGGTTCACCGCCATTAGGCAAGATCACGCGACTGTCGATGTGATCGACTGAGCATCGCATCTTCGCCCCGGACGACCAGGCGCACAACGCTAGAATCGACGATACTCGCTACAATCAACGCTCTATGGCCGAACCCCTGAATTCGGCTGTGAAACGCTCGCTCGGCTTCCCCGTGCGAGCGCGGTCATGATTCCGTGAGTTCCGCGAAATCGCGCTGATATGTGTCGTCTATAACATCAAACGCTTCGTCAAACAGTGAATTCCAACGCCTTACAGCGATTCAACACGGCCGAGAGAAAAGTCGATCCACGATTGAAGCAAATCTGTTACAACAGGCTCGCTGCGACCGATTCCAACCTAAACACATCCAACAAGATCACTTATGTGAAACACCGCTAACGTGAGTGAACCAGTGGATATTTATTTGTCTGTTCACACCAATATAAATGGGACCACAAGTCCCTGATGAGAGCCAGTCGGACGTACAGCCCACGTCACCAACTGGCTCTCAGACACGCTGCGTCCCAGATTTCTACTAAACTGTCCGGCCACTGATGTGAAATGCGGCCTAGCGGAACCCGACTGAAGTGGCGGTGTCGACCGAACTTGATCTTAGGGAACTCAGCTTTGAACGTTGAGTATCCAACACTTAATCGACCGAAAATGGCGGCTGAGACGGTGTGAACACGGAAAAGGGGGTTCAGCCGCAGACGCTCCACTTTCCACTAGAGGTTCAAACGCCCTGAACGCTGCCTTCATTATCCTCTGTGAATCACTCTCCAGTTCGGCCGATACCGTAAACTTCTCGTAGAACGTCTTTTCCCCCGATTTCGGGTCCAATAGTGTCAACACGACAACGTTCAAAGCTGAGTTAGGGAAGTTGATGAGTATCGCGGATGATATTTAGGCCAGCACAGTCATATGAATTGCTGGGAGGATGATGGTATACAAGCGGTGTTCACCGAAACAACATGATAGCAAGTTCTATGAAGCCGGTAAAAGGTCCAACTTACAGGCGCTGGGCGAGTGTTCTGTGCGGGATGTGTATTTTGGGCCTGCTCATGTATACCGGGGTTGGGGCTGTAGCTGCACAAGAGGCAACAACCAATATAACCATTGATGGGGAGCAGCTCAAGTCTGAAGACAATGTTGTCGTATTAAACGACCCAAACGCAAACATCACTGTCACAGCAGATGCGCCGATTGAGTTGATCGAACTGCGAGTCAATGGGGACGTATACCGTTCATATCGACCTAACTCGACGACATTTGACCGATCAGTTACACTTGATCTCGACCCAAATGAAAATACGGTAGAAGTGATTACAAAGTCTGATACAGTAACAACATTCAAGTCGTCGATAACGAAGCATACAGCCGCACCAAGGGTAGAATACACCTCGCCATTTTCAACGACGGTCAAAGGTGGGCCAAACAATACAGTAAATGTTACTAGTGGGCAAGTCACTCTGGCTGGCAATCTTCACACGGTAGTAGATGTTAAAAGCATCCGAATTGAGCGAACGAGCAACTACGGGCCTGATGAGAGTAGCTCAGATGTAGACCGGAAGATTCATCGAATTTCGAACCCCGGAGAGTCTTTTTCTCAAGAGTTACTGCTTGTCGACGGAACAAACAATCTCACCGCAGAGTACAGGGATACGCTCGGCCGCACAAACACTGACCGGTTTGTAATTGACGTTGATGATGAGTCGGATCCTACCATCAATATCACCGTCGCGGATGAAAGTTACACGGACACGGCGAGCATCGGCGGTACGGTTCAGGATGAAACGAAACTCAAGCGTGTCGAAATAAATCGGACATCGAACAATGGCTCACAGGTTCTGATGTTAAGCGCAAACGCAAAACCGAATCCAGACAAACTCAAATACAGTTTCGATACGACGGTTGAATTATATGACGACAACGACGACAATGAATTCAAAATAACAGCAGAAGATGCGGCAGGAAACATACGCAATCAAACGTTTGTAATCAAGTATGAACCAGAACCTGAGGTGAACATTACAAACGCGACGATCAATCTAGAGGGAAAAACAGTCCACCTTGCTGGCACAGTCTCACAGGCAGAGATTAGTCGAGTCACGATCGAGACATTCGATACATCAACTGGAGAGCGACTTGATCTTGATCGAGTATATGATACAGAAACATTCACGAATGCTGTTAGCTTTGATAAAGAGTTTAGAGCGTCTGCCAAGGGTACAATAGTGACCATACTGGTGAGTTATCGGTCGGGACAGTACTCAACAAGCATTACACCAGAGATTCCAGATTCACAAAAAGAAACAAACACAAACAACGGCACAGAGACGACTGATAATACGACTTCAGTACAATCCGAGACAACAAATAGAACAGTCCAAAACACAACCGAAACTAAGCCAGATAATCAAACGTCTGTTGAAACTAATTCGTCTAGTGGAAATGAAAGCCAACCAGACACGACACCAAACTCGCCGACGTTACTTCCTGTTCGGACACGCGATGCCTTTGGTGGAATCGTTGTCGTGGGGGGAGCATACATACTTGGACACTGGGTATGAGGCAGTGAGGATCATATCCAGTCAAGCCGACTTACTTGTGTAGAACATTGTCGGTGGTTTGCCGTCTTGCGATTTCCGTCTGTGTCAAGTGAATTTGGTTCAGTTAATCTTGGTTGGTCCAGCGATCACGACACCATCTCGTTTAATAGCGACATCAATATTGAACTCATCAGCGGGATGAGAGAGATCAAAGTCACAACCAATTCTACTGTCGCTATCGACCGTGGCCACACAATTAAGAACTTGACTGATTCCGCCATCCTTCTCATCCGCAGTGATACGAATAATCGCGGAACTGTTCGGCGCAAGGTTGGTGCTAGCTGTCACAGATAGCCGAGTAGAGTTGCTGATGGTGTGATTTGTTAGTTCAGCAGTGGGCTCAGACACGGTGAATGACTGCCGAAGGGAGGCCCTCGGTACAGAGTTCGGCGCTGACTCATCAACTTCAAGGGTAACCGTGTACTCACCCGGTTCCAATGTGGTTGTGTCAACCCCCACGGCAAGTCCAGGTACGCTGTCATTGTACACTGTGTGGACGCCCGCAAGTGGATCAGTAGGTGACTCACTCTCTTCCGAGGTTAACTGGAGATTAATTCCATGACCGAGAGTACCTTGACCCGCAAGCCCGTATGTGACGATACCAGCGTGCCGATGAGATATATCACCGTTTTGAAGAGTAATGGAGACGTCTTGTGAGCCTGTTACTTCGGGATTCTCAATGTCGTACGCGACACGAAGTGTACTGTGGGTAGAAATCTCAACTGGACGGTCGAGTGAGATTGCTAAGCGTCCGTCTGTACCCGTCTGGATGCTCTGTATCGATCCTTTTAGTGAGCGATCGATATATCCGTTCTTGTTTGTATCAATCCCAAGTACCTCGATATCGGACTGAGTAACCTGTTGAGTAGCTGCGTGAGATCTGGCGTGATTGCTCTGATAGTTGATCGAGACTGATGTGAAAGAGACTGTCTCGTTACTACTTATATCGGCTATGTGGGTAGTTTCAGCACCAGGGGTGCTATTAACAGGGAACACAAGGTTTGACGCTGGAGCTGGTGAGGTAAGGAGACCACCAATCCCGGTAATTGGAAGCCGTGTCCAAAACTCATCACCACGGGCAACATTAGGTGAATCCACATCCGTGGTGTCCGTAGCACCTACCTCCGACAACTCCGACTCCTTTTTTAATCCCGTTTCAATATTTTTGTACGATGTATCAGGGGGAACAATCACATTCGTTCCATTCGGTTGGGATGGTTCAGTAATCATAAGCACTGCCGCAACGCTTGTCTCATCAGTTGAGACAATTAGATTATATCGGCCAGTATCGAGTACGGCCCCTTCAGAAAGTCCAGATTCAGAAATGAGTCGGACTGAGTCACCGCCAGTAGCTGTGAAGCGGTTGCTTTTGTCCACATCAGTTGGATAGAATGTATTAGCCCGGACAGTGACCGAACCATCTCCATTGTTATCGTACGCACGGAGTGTTGTCTGGTACTGTTGATTCGGTGCCTGGATGGTGAGCGTCACCTCATCAGTGTCACGCATCTGGATCCCAAGCGTAGCCACATCGCCCTGCGTCACCGTTGTCTTTGCAGTATCAAACCCAACTGCAGGGGATGACTGTGATTGTGCCGCAGTTGAGATGCTGAGCGGCATAGCAAGGCAAATAACCCCAAGAAAGAGGATCACTACGCCAAGCGAGACACGTGTATTCATGATCAACTCCTCCTACCGTTCTCGGTTGTAAATACTTTCTGTCAGTCCCAATGTGTCTGCCTCGCGAAAACCATGAACACGTAGAAACAAGAGGCCCTATCCTCAAGCGCGAACCGAAAGGCGATCGGTAGGATGAGGTAGTTCACACTAGCGTATATCAACGAGGAGAGACGCTTAGGTGTCGGATTCTTCTGGCCATCAGGTTTTGTAGTAGTCGCGTCAGTTGTCTGTGAAATATCCGCTACGCTAGCAACTGACGAGCCTTAGGCAGTCGCAAAAAATGAAAATACGCACCGCGAGGACCGAACGGAGTGATCCGTTCGGTTATTAGCTGGCGTTAGTTGTTGCGACGGGTCGCGAGCAGCGCAGCCGCGATGAGCGCAACAAGGGCGACAAGCGCGCCGAAGCCGGGCGTGCTGCCGTCAGTGCTGCCACCATCGGAGCTGCCGTTGTCGGCAGTGTCGTCGCCGGTGTCGTCACCAGTGTCGTCGCCGGTGTCGTCACCAGTGTCGTCGCCGGTGTCGTCACCAGTGTCGTCGCCGGTGTCGTCACCAGTGTCGTCGCCGGTGTCGTCACCAGTGTCAGTACCGTTGTCGGCCTGCTGCCGCTCCTCAACAATCTCGATCTCGGCGCGATCCGTATTATCACCGTCGTCAGACTCGACGGTGTACGTACCGGGTTCGAGATCGGATGTGTCAACGGTCGTATTCCACTGGCCACTGTCAGCCCACTCGTCAGTGCTCGAGATGACGAGGGAGTTGCCGTTCTCGTCTAGGACCTCTACAGTAATCGAGTTGCTGTCCGGACGGAGGTTGGTTGAACCCTCGACAACCATCGTTTCGCCGGTCGCAACAGGGTTGACACCCTCAGCCTGAGCTTCTTCGGGGTAAACAGACTGGATAGTGGTCTGACTCTCAGCGTACCGGAAGGTCTGGGTGACCATCAGGTCGTCACTAGCCGTATCCTCAGTTGTCTCAGAGAGGATACGCTGACGGGCCTGATCGGCGTTCAGATTGCTGTCGGAGACGTTCTGGTTGACGAAGTCAACGAGTCCGTCAAGTGTGGCAGCCTGGCCGGGGATGTCACCATCACCGATGTTGGTGTCACGCCCCTGCGACACGAAGTGGGCAGTCACCGTACCAGTCGAGAACTGTCCACCAATTGCCCGATTCGGGATCTGTTTGTCCTCGATGTCAATGGTACCGTCGTCCTCAACATCGATCAACTCAGCGGCAACGTCACCACGCTCGTCAACGAAGATCAGAGCAACCTGGTTCTGGCCCTCAGCATTGCCCGTGATGTCTGCTGCGTCGTCGGCCGTGTTGATCTGGCCGTTAATCGTCTGGAGTTCAGCACTTAGCTGACCTTCAACAGTCGTAAGGGACTGGGAAGTGCTAGTGCCTTGGCTGAACTCGCTAGTCGTCAGGTTCGGCGCACCATTGTACTCTTCAGAGTCGATGACACCGTACCGGTACGTACCGGCTTGACCGAGGATGGATGCGCCAGCCGGGTTTGCGTTGGACAGCTGGACATCTTCCTCTTCGTACTCGTCGTCCGAGTCAGTCTCGATGTCGCTCAGGAGAAGCTGCCAATCGTCGTTGTTCCGGACGTAGACGTCCACGTTGTCGATGCCAGTGGCAGTACCATTGACATCGACTTCAGACCCAATGGTGTACTCGTTACCAGGGCTGTCAATGGTGATCTGACCCTCGCTCACATCAACAGATGCGTCATCGACGGACGATGCCGAGCCATCCTCGATGGAGCTGACATTGGCGTCCTCGGCGTAGACGTCGAGGTCGACAGAGGTGTCGTCAAGGTTGTCAGTCCGGATTGTACCAACACCCTGAGCGCCGTCCATTTCTACTTCGGCGACGGCGAACGCGATCGAGCCACTCAGAGCGCCAGAATCAGTCGCGAAGTTGCCGCTATTATTGACGTACCCGACACGAACTGTGTCACCAGTGTTCCGGAACACCGTCTGATTATTCGCGGCGTTGAACGAGTCCCGGAAGTCGTCGGCATCAATAGTGACGTTGTGAGTGTCACCAGACGTGCCGCCGCTCACGGTATATTCCACGTTGGTGCCGCGAGTGACGGAGTCTTCGGACGTTTCGATGGAGACTTCCTCATCGGTGGTGATCGTGACGGTGAGCTCTTCGACAGAGTCAACGTCAAGATCGTCCGCGCCGGCGAGGATGACAGTATACTCACCGGCGTCTTCATCTGCAAGGTCTAACCCAACGTACTGGCCGCTCTGGTTGAAGAACGCATCAGTGTCGTTGAGAACAGCGTCGGTGATGTCAGTTCCAGACTCGTCCTGGACCTCTACCTCAAGCTCTTCAGCGTCATCGAAGTTGTACTCAGCGAAGACCTGAAGATTAGCGGCGTCGGCCGTAGAGACGGTTTCACCCGCTATGTCTGAGCCACCCTGGCCAATCTGAACTTCCGCGGTGTTAATTCGCGGAGTTGTAACAGTCAGGGAGGCCTTAGAGCCGTTCCCGTCGATTGCATACCTGCCAGGCGTCTGGCTTTCATCGACGTTCTCTTCAAGTACTTGGCCTTCTGCGTTCCCGGCAACACCAATCAGTTGGCTGGCGCCGGAGAACCCTTGAAAATTGACTTCCTCGCCTTGGAAGACAGTCGCACCGTCAGTAACATTCTTTGTCGGCTCGATATCTCCTGTTGCACCAGTTTCTGGCCTTGGCTGTTCGTTAGCCGCAGCGGCCGGCGCCGCAGCGAAGCCAACAGCCACCATAGAAATTACCATGATGGCACTGAAGAAGACCGCGTTGGCCTTCGAGCGTGTATTGTCGTTTGTCATTGTTTGGTTTTTGTCAGCATCCGAGTACGCCAGTCGTTTTGTCCGCGACACACCGTCTTAACTTCGGTCTCGTTGTGAGACGGTTACCGTGTGTTGGATTACTCGCGTCTGCCGTGTTCGGAGGTAGGGGCACTTCGAAGAAGCACCGGTTGTTATAAATACTTTGTGTACACCCACATCCATGATAACCGGTACCAAGGTCCGTGTGAAGACGTGAAACGGTCGTTCTGTGATTGGCGGGCCTGGCGTGTAGCGCACCTACCAGTTGATCCACTAGATCAAGGGGATAGTAGTAGGATGTATATGTTGGGTACCAAAGAGGACAAACTCTGACCGGTTGTCACGGCGATCGATCTGGTCGTCTTAATTAGCATCTGACAGCGTCCTGTTTAGACAGCGTTCACATGGATTATTGACCGACATGGAATTTGTTTGTAGTCAAACTCATCATTAGCAGATCGAGGGGCCAAGCATGTATAGTTGGAAAACACAATCCAAGGACAGATATCTTTGGTGAGGGCATAGAAAAAAAACCACAGCGTCAGTTTTGGGAGGGGTCCAGTGACGGGTTCACTCGACGGACAACAAGTTCAATGTCGAATGTAGCGGGGTCTGTGGACCCGTTTGCGTCATCAGCATCATACTGGATCACGATCTCACTGAGAGTCCGTGTTCCTGTACCAAACGAATCGTACTGTCGCTCAATATACGTTCGTCCAACAGCAGTTCGCTCAGAGACACGTGGTGGATGATACGTTCGGTCATCAGCTGGTGGCTCGTAGTAGGCGTCAGCCCGAAACTCGAGAGTTCCATACCGTGCTGGTCCAACGTTCGAAATAACAATGTCAGCAACAATCTGTGATTGATATGGCGACTCAATAATGCGGTCAATACGAACAGTTTCGACAGCGATGCCCGCAGTATCAAGCGAAATTGGTTCGCCATCCGGGCGAGTAGAATCGGGTGGTTGAGTCTGATTACCTGTACTCGTCTGAGGGCGTGGTGACTCGGTTGTGTGTGAGCGAGATGGTCCTTCAGACTCATCAGCCGTCCCTGTATCACTCTCAACAAGACAGCCAGCAAGGGAGAGAGAAGCAACAGCAGCGAGGAACTGCCGCCGGTGATGAGGAAGTGTCATAGATGATGTTTGGTCGCACCTGAGTTAAATCCTGATCACGTGGGGTATCCAAATTTACTATCTCCCGCGGCTGAAACCACTATCTTTCTGCAGGGAGAGAATGCCGGCGTTACGCCGGGAGTGGATCCAACAATGCTGATACGATCCATCATGGACGGCAGGTCAGACATTCCATGCTCATCCACGCTATTAACTAAAGTGGCAGGACGGGGGTTGCGAGCGTCAAACTTCCATCGCGGGATTCCTCTCGATTCAGCGCGGAGAAAATGTCAATCAACGCGCTGGAACAACCAGCTTTCGGTCAGCTCGCCTTGCCAGCGGGTGCGTTCTTCCCACGCATCACCAGAAAAGCCGGTGGCAAAAACGAACGGACCGGCTTGGAGTAAGTATCCATATTGAACACCCGGAAAATCGTCCAGATTTGTTCGGTCACTCCCAGCTTCACGATGGTAATAACGGTGCCATTTGATCGAATCAGTCGCTGAGGTGACGCCTGAACTGATCGAGGTCATTCCTTCTGTATCGCCGGCCGCAAGAGTTGTTGTAAATTGTTCACGTGCGGTCGCACGGTCACCATATTGTTGGATATACAGTGGAGTACCGTCCAAATCGCCAGGTGGCCCACGAAAGACGTTCCGCTGGCGAGTAACAGAATCTGGACGGGTCGCAAACGTCAAAAACACTTCTTCAGTACGGCCTGACGGTTGGACAACTGGTCCAAGCCGTTTCCGGAGTTTATTTCGGCGAGCGACCGGGAGCGGGTCTGCGGTGAACGTAGGCGGATAGCTCCCGTCCTCATCGACATATGGCTCGTGTGCGAGCGTCGTAAAATTGCGACGAGTGGGGACCGCAACTTCGACCAGCACATCACCGGTAGCGTGTGGCACAACCCGGTCAAGTAACCGGTTATGTATCGGGTTGCGTGAAAAACGCCTGCTGACGTACACTGGAGTCTGGATTTGGAAAAACGAAAGTCGCATCCGATCGAGTTCCTCGACAAATCGGTCAGCATCGTTACGACGTGCTGCGCGAGCCAAAGACGGGATATGCATATCAGTCCGTGACTGAAGAAGGTCAGCAGGAGAAAAGTGGGGTTCAAACGCTGTTTCCGCGCGGTCCGCAGCGTTGTATCCTACAGTTTCGAGTCGGTCAACCATTTCGGCTGTTGGCATCGTTGGTTGATGGATTGTAGTTCTGACTGTGTCGATAGTCTCAATCACACTGTCAATAGCCTGATTATATGACTCAACCGCGCGTGGATAAGAGATAGCAAACCAGACCACATCAGCAACAATCGCTTGCGTCCTCTCAGCAATGAGTTGTATCAGGTCGGAGGAGTAACCGTCGGCACCTGTTGAGTTATCCGTAGGTGGCTCATCGGTGCCTGCTTCCAGCGTAGTATTTGACTCGTCTGAGGATTCTATTTCGTCTGGATATCTCACACCATCAACACTCAAACAGCCAGCAAGACTTGCGGCAGCGCCGAGACCGGCAAGCACGTTACGGCGCGGTTGTTCCATGCCCCATGTCGGTGGGGCCAAAACTTAAATGTCGTAGATTACATTATCAGCCATGCGAAAAGGTCAACAATAGTTAGACTGTATAAAATGATTGTGGAGTTATGAGATTTCGCATACCTATTGCTGATCAGCCTGTAGCATGTGTAGATATGTGGTGTGGCGGTGCTGAATTGCTTACGTCGCCGCTTGTGGTGGGAGTCATTGCTAGTCTTGGAGCAATGTTGTTACTTGTAGTAGGTAAACTCCAGACAGCGATTGAAACATGCCAAGATGAACGGGAGTGTATTATTGCGAAACGAGACGCATTTCGTCGGTTTCAGACGCAGATACAGCAGGTCGAGCCAGTACAGTTTGAATCGTCAGATACCGCGCCAACAGATGTAGGTGACCGGACAGAAGTAATGGACGTACCCACAAGTCCCGGAGATGCGACACTCAAGTATGTACTTTCTGCGTATGAAGAAACAGTGCGATCAGTTCCGCACTATAGCATTGGCGATGAAGAGAGCCTTGCTGAAAATCTCGCTGCTGAGCTTGGAGAAGATATAGTGACGTCGTTGGCAACAAATCGGGTTCTCACTCCAGCGGTCCAACAAGCAATCGTTGACCGGAGCCAGCAGGCAATCGATGTACGTGCGGAGCTTATAGAGGTATTGACAGAGGAGATGGATCGACTCGCAAATTATCAAACGAAACTTACTAAGATCGAGACTCAACAGGATAATCTCTGCGCGCACTTTGGATCCGTACAAACACGGCGCAGGGAGGCCGCGTTTGATATTTGGTGTGCGTTTCAGGATCTCGAGACAAAATTGGATAGAATCGCTGAACAGCGACAGAGAGACCTTCACTCACCACCAGTTGCTGAGCCCCCAAGTGAGGAGACATCTGATGAACAGATCGAGTTCTGTGAGTACCTGTATTCAGATAGCGACACGCCACAGTATCCGGTCTTATCAGCAATTGGAGAACTCGGAGAAGCAATCCAAACCGACAAAGAACAAATTAGACCGTATCTTGGATAAGTTCTGAGTCAATATACGAAACAAGCATAGAATGTGTCGCCGTGACAGCGTCTACTCGATCTGTTGTAACACGAGTATATATGCCACCGTTAATCGTTGCGAGAATGTATTCTGTGACTTCAGAGGCGTTGACCGCTTCAAACACATTTTCAGCAATACCACGTTCAAGAATCTCCCGGATCGTATCTGCTAACCGTTCATCAACGTGCGTAAATTGAGCGCGGATACGACTGTTCGTGACTGCTTGTGATCGGAAGCCGACGAGTACTGTTTGGAACTGATGATCGTCTTCAAGCGGGTGCGGCGCGAGAAGTTTGGCAATGAGCTGTTTGAGGGTTTCAGCTGGATTCTGGCTTGATTCGGTATCAATAGCCGATTCAAATTTGTCGACAGTAAACTCAAGCAGTGTGATAAGCAAATCATCCTTTGAATCATAGTAATGATAAATAGAGGATTTTGATCTGTCAAGTTCATCGCCGATACGGGCAATTGAAAGGTCGGCATAGCCGTGTTTGAGCAACGCTGTGTATGTTGCCTCCAAAATCTTCACCTCTGCGGTACTCCAGGCGGGTCCTGGTTGATCGCCTGTCATTGCTCGGTTGAGTCCGTTGTTTCAGAGGTCGTTTCAACGTTTGTGAAATCAAATTCGGCAGAGTTTGAGTCCTCATCTGCTGATGGCTCAACAGTCTGTGAGTTCATCTCATCAGTTGTTGCCGTCTGTTCTGTAGTAGTTGAGGGTCCCGAGGTTGTCGTGACAGCGTCTTCTACAGGAGCCGCGCGACGTTGAAGTTCATCAATCTGTGGAACAGATGTCACATTTGCGAGAACGACAGTTGCCGTGAGTTCTGTTGTGTTTTGAATTGGCTCATCGCCAGCAAGCACTTCAACGGTCTGCGTTTCTTCTTCAAGCAGATACCGGCCGGTCTCAAATCCTTTCCGAGAGATTGTATCTGGGGGTCCGCTGAGGATGAGCAAAACCCGATCTGCAGAAGTGATTTCACAGGGTAGCGTGAGTTTCGATTGGACTGCGCGACTGATCAGTGTCTTTATTTTCGACGCATCGACCGGAGTAGACCCAGAGGGCTGTGATCGACCAAGCAGGCGAAGAATCCGAGCAAGAAGTCCATGAGCGTTATTGTCAATTTCAATTGTGGCGCGACCAACAGTTGTTATCCCACCAACAGCGAGTGTACGTGAGATATCAGCAGGGTCAATCCGAAGTTCAGATTCAAACGTCGTGTTGGCTTCACCGGCACCAAAAACGCTCAACAGTCGGTCGACGGTCATCTGATTAATCGACTGATAGCAATCAGCAACAGCGTCTCTATCGCGGGACCATGAATCGTTGTCGACAAGAAGCGTTGACGCAGCACGTGGGACAAGTGTTCGAAGACCACGGGCAGCGGTCAGTGCTCGTTGGTCTGACTCCGTGTCAGCGGGGAGAACACCCAGTGTGTACACTTCAGTTTCATGAATATCGGTGAGTTCTTCCAGCAACACACTCCCAACACCAGCACCAGTGCCGCCGCCGAGCCCAGCAACAATCATCGTTGCTGCGACTTCTGTTTCATCGATTTTATCGAGTGCACGTCGAATTTCTGGCCGCTCCGCTTTAGCGACTTGTGCGCCAACATCTGGATCACCACCAACACCGTACTCGTTGATATCATATCCACGCGTGCGCGAGTTACTGGAGGCACCTTGTTGACTCGTGGTGGTGGATGTCTCTGATTGTAGTTGGGGATCGTGAGACGAATTTGGGGAGTCAGTAGCAGGAGAGTTTGTGTCTCGTCGAAGTACTGCCGGGTGTGTATCGCCAAGGAGGATATGCTGGTCAGTACTGAGGGCGGTTGTCTGAGAGAGTGGTTGTGATTCAGTGTGAAACGCGAGAACGTTTCCATTAGTCACCGACCGGCCTGTGCGGTGTTCAGTTCGAACAAACTGATCAACGAGTCGGGTACCACACCCGCCAACGCCGAGAAGTGCTACCTTCATTTACACACCAACGGCTGCGAGTGATGGTGGCGGCCAACAGAGTGGTGATGCGTCTGTCGGACAAGCGTTTGACGACGTGTTCGCTCAAACAATAGGGTCCAGATCATTGTCGTCATCAGTAATCAGCGACTGAATTTCCTCTTCGCGAACCGCATCCTGTTCTTGAATTTTGTTTTGCGCGTCAACAGCTTGATCTTGGATTTCGTTAATCCGCGGTGTATCAGTCACATTTGAGAGCAACACCACAGCCGCAAGGGTTGACGAGTCGGGACGAGGATCATCACCAGCAAGGACATCAACGGTATCAGCTTCTTGTTCAAGCCATTCACGAGCAGATTCAACCCCTTTTCGTGAAATCACATCTGGCGGCCCGGCAAAGACAATCAGCGCACGGTCAGCACTCGAGACATCACATGGAACAGTGAGCCGAGAATTCGTTGCTCGGCGCACCAAGCCTTTGATTTTTGCAGCATCTGTTGATTCACTCTGTGAGTCATCAACTTCTTTGAAATTGGCTAACAGTCCTTCTTTTGCGGGGGTAACGTCAGTTGAAGCGTACCCGATTGAGGAGACACCACCGGTATCGAGGGTTCGCATAATGTCACTCGAATCCATCGCGTTCTCACCAACCTCCGACTCATCGACTTCACCGGCTGCGAGCAGAGTGACAATGCGTGTTGCAAGCTCTTCGTTCATCTCTTCGTAGCCCTGCTCAATAGTCTGCCCACGAGAACGCCACGCATCGTTGTCGAACGCGATGAAATTATCAACTTTGTTGACGAATGACTGAAGCGAGCGGGCAGCGTTGAGTGCCGGCCGGCCGCCCTCGTACGTGCCAGGTAATACTCCAAGTCCGTACACTGGCTCATCGTACATCTTCTGTAGTTCGTCAATAACAACGGGAGCAGCGCCACTGCCGGTGCCTCCACCAAGGCCGGCTGCGACTAAGACAGCATCAACCTCGTGAATTTCAACATCGTCGAAAACGCGCCTGATTTCATCAATGTCGGTTTGCGCAACCTCAGCACCAATTTTAGCATCACCTCCAACCCCGTGTCCACGCGCTTTCTGATGGGTATCGCCGATTAACACCCGGCGATCTTCATCGAGATGTTGTGGTTTAGCGAGGTCTGTCCGAGCCGTATTAATGACCAATGCGTGACGACACAGATTACGACCAGTCTCAAATTCAAACTCAATCATCTGGTCGATAAGCTTGCTGCCTGCGTTACCGACCCCGATCGTTGCGAGTTTCATTGGTTGTTTCTCTGTTGAGCCGTATGAAAGTGTGTTGGTTGTGGGTGGACCTCACCGAGCGCAGAGTACGTGGCTGTGGAACGAGTCATTGAATACTGGTACGTGTGGTTCGAGACGTATTAATTAACAGTTCGCTCTTGAGTAGCACATTGTTGATGGACTGTAGTCTGGCGATTTGCGGGTGCGTGAATCAAATTGGGAGTTCACGGTAGAGGTACTTAGAAACTCGATTAGTGTTCCCACTCAGCTAGCAACGACTGTATCAACAATCTCCTACAGAAGAGCGTTAACAGTTTGTAGGCGGTGAACTACCCCACCCTACTCGCTCACGGCTGACGCCGTTCGCTCCTTGAGGGTGGGGCTTCCTGTTTCCACGACGCGCTTTGCAGATACAGGCGTATCCACAGGGAGCGCAGTCTCCACAGGCGTTGATTCGGAGTATCCCACTCCTACTTCTTCAAGACCACGAGAAAGGATGTTCCACGCCGCGTTCGCATCCCTATCCGCTTCAAATCCACACGCCGGACAGGAGTGTTCGCGCATCCACAGCGGTTTCTCAGTCTTCACACCACAGGAAGCGCACTCTTTTGTCGTCCCGCGCGGGTTCACGGCGACGAAGTGCGTCCCTTCACGTTCACACTTGTATTCGAGCATCCCCAGGAACGTTCCCCACGCCGCTCCCACCCGATTTCGTGAGTTTTTGGGGAGTTCGACCAGCCCTTTTACATCCAAGTCCTCAACAGCCACCAAGTCGTACTCGGTGGCGTAGTAGTTCGACAGCTTGTGGAGAAAGTCGCGGCGCTTTCGCTTGAGATCAGCGTGGTGTTCCGCCACGGTTTGTCGTTGTGTCTCCCAATTCGTAGAGCCGTGTTCCTTCCGCGAAAGGTCGCGTTGGGCGCGTTCCAATCGTTCGCGCTCGTCGCTGAAGTCGGGACTTTCGATGGCGTACCCATCGGTGTCGTGGGCATACTTGAGAATCCCCACGTCGATACCAACGCACCGATCTGGATCGGTTGGTTTCTCAGGTGTCTCTTTCCCGTCGACAACGAATGAAGCGAACCAGTTCCCAGTTGGCTCCTTCTTAATCGTGACTTGTTTGATCGTCTCGGTGTCGGGGATTGTGCGGTGTTTGATGAGTAGAACATCCGCAAGTTTCGACAGCGACAATACGGTCTGACCGTTCTTACTATCGAACTCGAAGCCAGACTGTATGTAGGTGAAACTGCGGAAGTCCTTGGGAGCCTTCCAGTTGAGGCTTCCGACGTTGTAGCCGTTCTGTTTCAACTGGGAGAGGGCTTTGATGCTGTCTTCGATACGCATGACAGCGGCTTGTGCGACCGTTGAATAGAGGTCATTTAGTTCATCCCACCAGACTTTAAGATCGGTGAGCTGATCGCGTACTTGGCGTACTCGTTGGGTGAGTGTTCCCGCCGATTCGGGGATTTTCTCAAATTCGGTGAGTGCGTGATTGTAGAGTTGCCTACAGGTATCTCGGTGTTGATCCAACAGCTCACGTTGTTCAGGCGTGGGATCAAGCCGGAATCTGTAGGTGTAGCGCATTGACTATTCGTCGGGGGTTGAGGTTCGGACGATTTTCACGTCGGCACCACGCCATTGCTTCGGAACGAGAACGTGTGCGCCGTTGCCGGTCGGCTTCACCTCTCCCTCGATGACTTCGTGACCTTCTACTTCGTGTCTATCCATCATCTGTGTTTAAACATTATTTCAACTTAACTCTATCGGTGAGGTGGTTAGGCAGCGAGTACGAACGTGTTTGAGACGTGATGACGGCGGTGTATCCCCTCCCTACTCGCTCCCGCTGGTCGCTCCTTGAGGAAGGGGGCTTACCGCCTGTATTCTGCTAAAATGGAAGGGCAAAGGGTACTACCACTCTTTCGAGTACAACCAATCTGGCTTCGAACTCAAGAAAACGAGTGGTCAAGATCGGTTGTACCTCAACAAGATCGGCGACGTGCCCATTGTTGCCCATCGCAATCTCCCAACCGACGCCGAGGTGAAAGGTGTCGTCGTCAAACGTGAGCCGATCGGCAACTGGTACGCCTCGCTCCAGCTAGAAACACCCAACGACCCACCTGAGAAACCCGACGAGTTGACAAAGACGGTCGGAATCGACGTCGGCATACTCAACTACGCAAGCGACACCGACGGCACGGCTGTCGGGTCGCTCAACGTTTCAGACGAACGCGAACGGCTGGAACGCGCCCAGCGTGATCTCCCCCGGAAGGAACACGGGTCAAACAACTGGGAAGAACAGCGCAAGACCGTCGCCCGGCGTCATGCCGATTTGAAACGGAAACGTCGCGATTTTCTCCACAAGCTGTCGAACTACTACGCGAGTGAGTACGATCTCGTGGCTGTAGAAGACCTCGACGTAAAAAGGTTAGTCGAGCTCCCGGGGAACTCGCGCAATCGTGCGGGGGCGGCATGGAGTACGGTCCTGCGGATGCTGGAGTACAAATGTGAACGCGAAGGCACGTACTTCGTAGCGGTAGAACCGGCAGGGACGACCAAAGAGTGCGCTGCTTGCGGTATCAAGACGGACAAGCCGTTGTGGGTCCGCGAACACTCTTGTCCCTCGTGTGGCTTCACCGCCGATAGGGACTGGAACGCGGCATGGAATATTCTTTCTCGCGGAATCAAGCAGTTAGGAGCGGGACGCTCCGAAACAACGCCTGCGGAGACTGCGCTCCCTACGGGGACCGATTCGGTCCCTGCAAAGCGCGTCGTGGAAACAGGAAGCCCCGACCTCAAGGAACGAGCCGCCCCAGCGGCGAGTGAGTAGGTCGGGGTAGTTCACTCTGCGTCAGACGTGAGTATCAATAGTTTAATCAGACACATAACACATTCCAACGCAAGCAAGGTTGGAATAATAAAAATTATATTTTACAAGCGCGGCTGCCAACTGTGAAGAACTTACGAGTGATTCTACTGGCGGTGGTTGTGGCGACAGCAGTTGTTGGCGCCTCAGGAACCGCCGCTGGCGCACAGTCAGTAGGAGCAGAGTTTGAACACGCAGAGAGTGAAAGTCTGTCTACCAATTACAGCGGTCAGGAACCGATGCAGACAGCAGGAAATAATACCTGTGGGTTTCCGCTCAACGTAACTGATGCGACAGGGACAGAAATCACGCTTGATGAACGGCCGGATCGGATCACAACAACAAATCCGTCAGCAGCCCAGACTCTCTGGGAGATCGGTGCGCAAGACCGGGTTGTTGGTGTAACCGAATTTGCGGGGTACTTGAGCGGGACTGACAGCAAAACAAATGTCTCCGCAGAATTCGGTGTCAGCGTCGAAAAAGTCGTCGCAACCGATCCCGATCTTGTGTTAGCACCGAACGCCTCAGCTGATCAAGTCGCAGATCTTCGTGCACAGAATCTCACGGTCTACCATTTCCCGGCCGCGACCGATATCGATGACATTGCGGCAAAAACAGAGCGCACAGGCCGTCTTGTTGGAAACTGCGAGACAGCAGCGGAGGTAAACACCGAGATGAATCAGACTGTAGAGGATGTAGAAAGCCAGACTGCTGAGCTTGATCGTCTCGATGCACTGTACCCACTTGGGGGAGGCTTCGTCGCGGCTGACAATACCTTCATCAACGAAATCATGAAGATTGCTGGGACAACCAACGTCGCCGCGTCAGAGGCAGATGGGTATCCACAACTCTCGGATGAAGTCATCCTCAAAACAGATCCTGAGATCATACTCGTGACCGATACAGAGGGCGCAATTCTTGATAGAGAACCCTACGCGAGCACAACTGCTGGGGCAGAAGATAACTATGTAGTTATGAATACAAATTATCTAAACCAGCCGGCGCCCCGGAGTGTGATTGAATCGACCAAAACTCTCGCTGCTGCTGTTGAAGATCTTCAAGCCAACAAAACAGAAGAGACAGTCAATAGTAGTGGTACGTGTGGGTTCCCACTTACTGTAACAGACGCAACAGGGACAGAAATCACGATTAATGAACAGCCAGATCGGATCACGACAACAAACCCATCAGCTGCCCAGACCCTCTGGGAGTTAGGTGCGCAAGACAGGGTTGTCGGTGTAACCGAGTTTGCGGGGTATTTGAACGGGACTGCCAGCAAAACAAATGTCTCCGCAGAATTCGGTGTTAGCGTCGAAAAGGTTGTTGCGACTAATCCCGATCTTGTGTTGGCACCGAACGCCTCAGCTGGACAAGTCGCAGATCTTCGTGCACAGAACCTCACTGTTTACCATTTCCCCGCTGCTACCGATGTCGGTGACATTGCGGCAAAAACAGAGCGCACAGGCCGTCTTGTTGGAAACTGTGAGACAGCAGCGGAAGTAAATACTGAGATGAACCAAACGGTGGAAAATGTAGAAAACCAGACCGCTGAGCTTGATCGTCCTGACGCACTGTATCCGCTTGGAGGCGGGTATGTCGCTGCTGACAATACCTTCATCAACGAAATTATGCAGATTGGTGGGACTACTAACGTTGCTGCGTCAGAGGCAGACGGGTATCCACAGCTCTCAGATGAGGTAATCCTCCAAACAAATCCTGAATTGATAGTTGTGACAGACTCTGAGGCGTCGATTCTTGAGCGACAGCCGTATGCTAGCACAAACGCAGGTGAGAACGGTAATTACGTCGTATTAAACAATAATTATCTCAACCAACCTGCGCCTCGCAGCGTTATCGAGTCAACGAAAACGCTCGCAAACGGTGTTGAGGAGCTTCAATCAGAGGATGCCAAAGACGATAGAAGTAGAACAGATGAGTCCAGTGGCTCAAGTAGTGACGATGATGGTAGGAATGAAGAAGATGAGCAAGACGAAGTAGTAGATGCGAACAAAACGGCTGTAGACACGAACGAAACAGCTGTGGATACGAACGAAACGGCAGTAGATGAGAATGAAACGGCAGTAGATGAGAATGAAACGGCTGTGGACACGAACGAAACGGCTGTGGATACAAACGAAACAGCTGTGGACACGAACGAAACGGCAGTAGATGAGAATGAAACGGTTGTGAATGGTAATCAAACAGCCACCGATACATCAAGTAAGGAGAGCACTACCTCAGCAGAGCCCAATGACACCTCTAATCAAGAGGGCAATGAAACCGAGACATCGAATGATGTTGTCAATCAAGAGACTGAGCAAGACGGTGGACCATCCAATACAACTGATGATGGGACAGAGTCAGAGGTTCCTGGATTCGGGATCGTCGTAACCGTATTAGTAATTCTTGGCTTCGCATATCTATCACCACAGAGATAGTACCTCAGTTACCCACAAATCGACTGCCCCACCTCAAGGGGCGAGTGAAGTACCTCGGGGTCAAGCCCCGAGGCTTCACGGTCTTGGGGCCGCACCGAGCCCGCAGGCGAATTTAATTCCCCTCGACCTTCCCAGATGGGTCGGCTGGAATTAACACCCGAACACGCCGATGTGTCCGTGAGGGGCGGCCGCTCCACCACGGCCCGACAACTCCCGTCTCACCGCCGTAGCGGGTTTTGAGAGGAGTCGCATTTCCAAACTGCCGAACGACCAGCAAAGGAATTGAGGTCTTCAATTCCATGCTTTGGGGGTGGTTTCTGGCCGTTACAACCCTATTTGTCGCTAAGTGTATTAACTACCATCTTACCGAGGTGAAAGTGAAAGTGAGCGTACGGCCTTCACCCTTGGGTCAAGCCCCGAGGCACTCGGCCTGCTCTATCTGTAGAGGAGGAGAGGGTAGGGTAGGGTAGGGTAGTTCAATGGGATTGCGCACTACGTATTTAAGTAACTCGAAAAGTCGATACCGAGACAGACTATTTCGGCTGAACGACTGTTTGATTACCGTTGTGAACAGCGTCATCGCTTACGGTCACAGATTGTGTTCCAACCTGATACTCTCCGGGGTGTGCGACCCGGATTGTTGCGGTTCCGTTCGAGACAGTAGCGTGGCGTACATACTCGAATGTTGTGCCAGTTGCTGTGACTTCACCGGACGAATTGGGCACAGTCACAGTTGTTGTTGCGGTCACCGTTCCATTTTCGACGCCGACGGAACTGGGCTCTGGCACGGAGATCGTCGCGCCGGGGACGACCGCAAAGGTCCGGATCCCCTCAGTGGAAGTGAGTAGCTGGTAATGGCCGGTTGCGGTGGTGTCGTTGACGCCGGCGCCGAGCCCATCATAGAGGGCTGTGTAAGTAGACTCCGTTGGAGGTGCGTTTTCGCGTTCAGTGACGACGACGTACCCGACACGATCTTGAAAGCGGTTGTACCATTCGTCTGGGTGCGCAGCGGTAAGGAACTGATCGTAGTTGCTTCGTGCATAGCCGTAACTGCGGGCTTCACCGTTCACAAAGTAATTGTACATTCGGTTGTCGCCCCACTGGCTCAACACGAAGTTCTGTGGGTACTCACGGTCAGCGTCCTCGGCGTGAGAATCAACCGTAAGCGTAGCGTCAAACTGCGCGCGATCATAGGTAGTCTGTCCGACGAGTGACGGGACGAGGAGAAGGTTGAACAACAACACGAGCGCGACCGTCGCGGCCAGATACCCCCGCAATCGGGTTCCTTCAGGCAGCGCGAGCGACGTGATCGCGGTCCCTCCATCCGGTTTGCTGTTCGCTCCGGCGCGACTCGGTCGACCACGGCTCGATTGACCGCGAGTCGACGAGGAGTCGGTGCCGTTGCCGCGACCGAGGGCGGCTACAGGACGTGCGATGTCTATTGCCGACAGGAGGTAAACAAGACCGATCCCCGCGAAGGGCGCAATCATGATCGCCAACTGCCCGGCAAAGCGGACCTGAATCGTTGCGAGCAGCGTGTAGTACCACGCAAAGCAGACTAAGACGAGCCAGCCGGGCTTGTAACGGCGCGCGACCACCCACGTCGCGACTGCGAGGACGGCGATTGCGAAGTAGAAACCGAGGCCGAGCTGGAGGAGCGGTCCGAACACTACCGCAAAATCCGGGCTGAATAGCGAGACTGTCTCGGAGATGCCTTCCCGAAAGAACAGATCGTCGGCGCGCGTCCGGAGTCGTTCGATATCGCCCGGACGCAGGCGCGCATAGGCGACAAGCCCCCCCACGGCGACGACCGCCTCTGCCGCGACAAGGGCAAGCGGCGGAAGCGAGACGCGGCGCCACAACTCCCCTAGCCCGACAACGACAAACGCACCGCCCGCGACGAGGACGGGCGTGACCGCGGCGATCGACTCGTGCCAGCCTAACGCGAGGTGTGCGGCGAGCGCTCCCGCAGCGCCGAGCGCGAGCCCAGCAAGCAGGGGGGCGTTTGCGTAGGTCGGGGAGAGGTCCCGCCGAACGTCGAGCGCAACGCGGAGCCCGACGACAGCCGCGACTGGGACGAACGTGAGCGGCGAGCCGCCGTAGGCGTGAGCGGACGCCGCTACGGCGACAGCGAGCGCGAGTGCAATGGGCCACATCGTTGTGTTCTGTGCGTGGGCCCGCGCGATGGCCTGCTGGTCTGGTTCGGTTTCGGACTGGGCGTCCCGGCGGGAAAGGTCGACACCGAGCGCGGTCAGTGTGGCAACGAGCAGACCGAGCCACAGGTACTGGTGGGCCTGATGGTCAAGGAAGCCCACGGAGGTGTACACGACGTTGACGGGCGCGAGCCCGTAGAACAGCACGGCGGCGAGCGCGACACGCACATCGCTGGTGAGCAGGCGTGCGGTCCGGTAGACGAAGTATCCCAGACAGACGGACGCCACGACCGGAAGCCACGCGGCGACCACGGGCGCAGCGTCGACGCCACCGAGCAGGACCGTCAGCCACCAGTTGACCGCGTGGGCAAGCGGACGCGTGCCCGCGGCGCCGCCCATGTCCGCGAACAGCCCCAGATCGAAGATTCCGTCCGCGCGAGCGGCCAGCTGCTCCTGCCAGTAGCGGAAAAAGTACGTGTCGTTACTTGGGGAGACGACGAAGCCCTGCTGGAACACCGCAGGCGCGGCCACGAGGCGCGCGCTGGCGACCACAAGCAGCCCTCCAAGAAGCCCGAGGAAGGTGAGAACGTCGACGTCAGCTACCGAGGAGACTCGCGACATCACGATATCACCGGCGGCTGTCTCACTGCCATCGTCATCGCTTCCCTCGGTAGCTGTGGACGAGTCAGTGGCAGCGTCAGTCGTATCGGCAGCGTCGGCCGGCCCCGACTCAATCGCGGCGCGGATCGCGTTCGGATTTTCGAGCCGGTAGCCAGTATCGACCTCATGGGCGAGGTCGCGGGCGACAAGCTCGCCGAACCGACCGGAGTCGAGGTCGATGTCGGCAAACGTCCACGGCTCGTCGCGGGCGTCGCGCTCAACGAGGGCCGCGAAGGCGTCTTCCGCTTCGGGGTGGTCAGCGAGGAACTCGCGCGCGGCCGCGGTCGTCTCCTCAGGCGAGGGCATTGGCTGTCACCTGTCGGGCGCGCCGATTAGCGGTTTCGGTCGTGGACGGGCCCACCCTCGGGTTCGGAGGCGTCGCGGGCGAGCGAGACCCCTCGATCCGACCACCGGAGGAAACATAGTGTTTAACTTGACACACTTATCACGGATCAGTAATGGACACCGGATGGCGGTACCGGCTCGCGAGCGTGGGAGGCGTCGCTGCCCTCGTTGGGCTCGCGGTGATGCTCGCCAACAACGCGACTGTTCAGGCGGCCGCGGCGATGGTTCCTGTGCTCGGTCGGCTGCCCCCCGACCCACCTGCGGGCGCGGAGTTCGTCATCGAGGTGGCGCTGACCGTGGTGGTCGTTGCGGGTGCGTTTGTCCCCCTCTACAAGCCGCGCCCGCGGCGGATTCTCGATATCGTCGCGCTCGCACACAAGCGCACGTTCGTGGCCGTGTTCGCGCTGGCGACCATCGGCTACTTCGATTACACGTACAAGGTGCCGCGGCTGACGCTCGTGTTGATCACGCCGCTGCTGTTAGTCATCCTGCCGGTGTGGTTCATTTGGCTACGCCGCCCCGAGGCGCGCAGCGAACGCGCGATCATCGTTGGGGACGACCCGGGTCAGATTGCCGAGATCGCAAGAGGCGCGGAACTCCCGCTACTCGGCTATCTCTGTCCGACAGTGATTCGCTCGCTGCGGGGTACCGAGTCGGAACAGGAAAGCCGGGACGCCGGGGCTCCCGGTATCGCACATGCCGCGGACGGCGGTCAGCGTTCGCTCAATATCTCTCGGCTTGGTGGCCTCTCTCGACTCGAGGATATCCTCGTCGAACAGGATATCGACACGGTCGTACTCGCATTTGCCGACCCCGACCGCGCAGAGTTCTTCGGCGCGCTCGATGCGTGTTATGAACACGGCGTGGCAGCGAAAGTTCACCCAACACATGCGGACACGGTGTTGACGGATACATCGGACCCGAATGCGTCACTCGTCGATGTTAAGATCGAACCGTGGGATATCCAAGACTACATGTTCAAACGTGGCTTTGATATCGCCTTCTCACTGACCGGACTCATCGCGCTCGCACCCATCATCGTAGGCATCGCAGTCGCGATCAAACTCGAAGACCGCGGCCCGGTGTTGTACCAACAGGAGCGCACAGCCGTATTCGGAGAGACATTTCCGGTTTTTAAATTCCGATCAATGACACCTGAAGGCGAATCGGCAACGCCAGTCGAAGACGACGATAATGATCGTATCACGCGGGTAGGTCGAGTGCTCCGCCAGACGCATCTCGACGAGATCCCTCAACTGTGGTCGATCCTCCGCGGAGACATGAGCGTCGTCGGACCGCGTGCTGTGTGGACCGAAGAGGAACATCTCCTTGAAGAAGAAACCAAGACATGGCGGAAACGGTGGTTCGTCAAGCCCGGCCTGACCGGACTCGCGCAGATCAACGATGCCAGCAGCGTCGACCCACGCGCAAAGCTCCGGTATGATCTTCAGTACGTTCGTGAACAGTCGTTCGCATATGACCTCAAAATTGTCGCGCGACAGCTCTGGAAGGTCGGTGTGGATGTGGTAATAGCAGTGTGGCCGTGGTGACATTTTCCTCACCTGAAACAGTAGTTGCCGAATCAATTCCCCGTGTGATTAATCCATGACAATTAAATTAGAATTAATATAGGTGACGACCTCCATATAAATGCGTATTGCCATCAAAGACGATCGCGTTAAGTTACGCAGAAACGCAAGCCGGCAAGAGTATCCCGCGAGTTTTGGAAAGCCGATTTATATACTCAAGATAGGTAGTAACTCCGGGAGAAACAGGATCTGCCTTCTCAGTTCTCCTTCTCGTTGATCCTCAGAACACGATCCGCTACAACATTCCAGAACACTACAGAAAATCGCATGACAGCAGCTAGGTGAGTACTAACTTAACGCGACCTCAAAGACGGGAGAAAAACATCCGAGAAGCGACTTTTGATAAACACAAACTAAAGGAGACACGGCAATCACGTCGAGTCGACCACGATATCGTAGGTGTTCGTCCATCTGGCCAGCAGCAACGCAGACGCCGGTAGAAAGACGAAGGCGGTCACCAGCGCGAACGTCATCGCAAGCGCGACGGCGATGCCGAAGTTTGCGAGCACGGGGAACTGTGAAATCCCAAGCGCACCGAATCCAAATAGCGTCGTCGCGCCAGAGCCAATGACCGGCCGCGACTTACGCACCATAGCCTCACGCATCGCTACTACGGGGGTCGATCCGCGCTCAAATAGCTCTTCTTTGAACCGCTCATGGACGTGTATCCCATATGTGATCCCCGCACCGAGCGCAATCGAGCCGGTCGCAACGGTGAGGGGATTCCACGGGATACCTAGTAGGTACATCGCTATCGAAATCAGCATCACGGCGCTGATAGCGACGCTAACAACGAGCAACACAGACTCGCGGACTGATCGCAACGCTAATGCGAGAAACACTGTTGCCAACCCGAAGCTCAATACGGTCATCGGATCGCGGCCAGAGGTCACATTCTCGATCACGTTCCGGTTGACGACCGGTTTGCCAGTGACGGCGGTCCGCTCGGTGACAAGGTGTCTATCGGCAGTCGCCTCCGTGTCGTCGATCAAGTGTCTAACTTCCTCGCCTTCAATATCGTCGACGAATAGCTGAATGACGAACCGATCCGGAGTGTCTTCACGACTCCCGACCGGCATGAGGTCGGACGCCGCCTGCCGGTCAACCGTATCGATAAGCCGTGTCCGGCGCTCTGGGATGTCCCCCCCGGTGGCCATCTCGACAGCAGTGACTGAACTCATCGCAGCGTTTACGTCGTCATGATCTTCAATAGCGGTCTCGAAGGCTGATGCCCGCCTGAACGTCGTCGGCGAGTAGGCATCTTTGCTCTCTACTAGGAGGTAGATTACGTTCGGGCTCTGCGCAGTGCTTTCGAGTTCTTCGAGATCGTCGCGCTGTTCGATATCCGGCCAGTAGTCAAGCATTTCCTGAGTCGTCGGTACATCGTGATACACAGCCGCGCCGCCGCCGATTGCCGCGATCATAAGCAGAATCACGATAAGGGGCGACGCAGCGATCCCACTAGATAATGTACCGATGAAACGCTCGAACGCAGGCTCGTCGTCACTGAGGACCCCGCTCGATTGGTCGTTGGCCGACGGCTCAGGAGAAGGAGAGTTTTTATTTTTGCTATCCGTCGAAGAGTTTCTCTCGGCCGCAGTAGCGGCTGCTGTCGCTTCGGTGGTGTCTGAAGCTGTTGGCCCCGTCTGGTCGTACTCGTCATCGTCAAATTGAACCAACAGCGCGACGAGTAGCGTGAGTGACAGCGCGGTCGCAGCGATTACGCCAAACGCCGCCGTCGCGCCGAGTTGCCGAGTCGGTGGCACTGCCGAAACCAACAGTGCGCCAAGACCGATCGACGTCGTCGCCATCGCTAACAACAGCGTGTTCCCAGTTGTGCGTGCAGCCGAGGCTGCAGCGTCAACGGGTTCTCGCCCTTTCTCACGCTCTTCGATGTACCGCGTATGTAGTTGGAGGCTGAAGTCGATCCCGAGTCCAAGCGCGATTGGGAGGACGCCGAGCATAATCGCGTTGAAGTTGAACCCGACGATTCCCATCATCCCGAGCATGTACATGAGCGCAACGAGTGCCGTCCCGACGGGAAGAAACACTTTCCACGTTCGGTACAGTCGCCCACGCATGACCAGAAACACCACGGAGAAGATGATAGCGAACGCAACTGCGAACAGTTGGATCATCTCAGGGAGCATGAGTCCGAACGCAGCGTTTTCGAACACCGGCGCGCCGGTGACCGTGACATCAACGTGTGGCGGCACGGTCACATGATCGGTTGCATCTGATACCTTATCGGTGAGGTACCCTGCTGCCGTTCCGGGGAGAAACCCAAAGTACTGGTCTTCTGCGTCTGGGACATCAACCTGCCCGTAGGTCGCAACGATCAATGCCGTTTCTCGGTCGGGGTTCACGTTGTTCACGAGCGCCGCCGTGCTCGTGTCGGTTGATTCAACGCGATTAATTGCGGCGCGGACCTCTCGCTCGGTTGCTGGGATCTCCCCGCCATTTCCTCGTTTGACTACGTCCGCGAGGCTCGTAACACTGGAGAACTTATCGGTCGCTGTGTACCGTCTGTCAAGCCGGTCTATCGTTCGAATCGTTTCTGGTTCATAGAGGTGATCGGTCTCGATCATCACGAACACGTTGTTCCCGAGATCGAACGCGTCGTCGGCTTTGACCTCCTGCCAGTTTTGATTCGTCTGTGAGCTGTCGTCAATATATAACTCCATCCCGAGGCTCATTTGGACAGAAAGTCCGGCAATAGCGAGCGAAACGACCACGAGCACAGCTACGACACTAAACACAGTCCGGCGGTTCTCAGCAGAAAACCGTCCGAGTCGCTCTAAGCCGTCACGAAGTGGGGTTGGTCCGTCGTCAGTCATGTTCTCTGTCGTCTGTCGTGTCGCTGGTTGGTCTGCCTCGTAGTGCCCCACGAACTGATGGTGTTGTACCCAGTCACGGAGTTATGCCGACCACGGGAGTCCATCGCCTTGCCGGCGCACGTAGACGGTTACACCGGCACCGACGAGTCCGACACCAACGAGCGGCAGGATTGAAAATACTCCAAGCCCGTCATTCTCTTCGACCTGGACAGGAATCTGATACGTCTCGGACATCATCGACTTGCCGCGCTCGTCATCGTACCGGAAGTCAATACTCGCAGCGTATCCTTTCGGGTTGGCGTCGCTGGTCGCCGAGAGCTCAAACACTAGCGTCGTCGACTCGCCGGGGTCGAGCGATTCGATGTATCCATCGTCGTCATCGCTGTCGAGCGGGTCACTCGTGCCGAGACTCGCCTCGATGTTGGTGAGCGTCTGGTTCCGGTTGTTGGTGACTTCGATCTTGATGAGTCGCGAAGAATCAACACCAATAGTGGCGTTGGAAGCTGCCACTCGGAAGTCGTCACGGCGTGGGGCAATTGCGGTCACAAGCGAGACGTCATTGTCGTACCGCTGCTCATCAGCGTCCGTTCGGTACTGTACCCGCATGTCAAGAGACTTTTCGACGGCTTCAGCATCACGGGTCGCGGCAATCGGAAGCCGAACGGTAGCAGACTCACCCTGTTCAAGCGTCCCCGCAGACACCGATCCTACAAGGAGCCGCAGCGTCGGGTACTCACGAGCGAAATCGAGGGCGACATCGTTTGCGGTGCGGGGCCCCTCGTTGGTTACCCGGACTTGGATGGTGGTCTCTTCATCGACTCGCACGGTCCCATCAACAATATCTAGGGTAAACTACCCTACCCTACTCCCTCGGCGCTCCGCGCCTCGGTCCTTGAGGGTAGGGCTTTGATGTGGACTCCCGGCAATCAGTCGCCAGCAAGAGGCTGGTGACTCTCACCGTTCAACGTCCCACCATTCACACGCACGTCTACTGGTGCGTCTCCGCTCCCCGACTTGGGCGAGGAACGGAGTTTGTGTTGTCGCTTCCGAGCGTACCGCACGCCAATATTCTTTGCAGCGTTATAATCCGCGTTCAGTTCATACCCACACTTCTGGCACTCGAAGTGTTCGCCCTGGCGGTTGCCGTCGTGCGTGAACCCACAGTCCGTCCGAGAACAGCGTTGGGATGTATGGGTCGGCTCGACCTGCTCTACAGAGACGCCCTGTTCAGGGGCTTTGTAGGAGACGTATTCAAACAGGCGTCGGAACGCCCAGACGTGGTGCCACTTCGCGTGTGGAAGCCGCTCTCGAATGTCACTCAAGTCCTCGAATGCGATCACGTCGCAGTCGTGTTCGACGGCTTCCGAGACGAGTTCGTTGGCGATCGTGTGGATGTACTGTTTGCGCCAGGCTTCCTCTCGCTTCCCGAGACGAAGCAGGGCCTTGTGTGCGGCCTGCGTGCCGCGTTGTTGCATCTCGCCACGTCGCTTCTCGAACTCACGGCACCAGTGGTCGTAGTCGTCCCCCTGCCAAAACGTGCCGGTTGAGGACACAGCGAGGCTGTTGACGCCGAGGTCGATACCGAGGACCGTTTGGTCGGAGTGCCCGGTATCTTCCGAAACCTCATCGT
>NZ_SGTX01000058.1:0-465 GCF_005435025.1 Halorubrum sp. CGM4_25_10-8A
GTTGGTGACGTATCAATCGATCTCTCGCTAATGAGACTATTCCAACGTACTTCCCCGGTTTCGGTGTCGATCGCGTAGAGAAATCCACCCGACCCGACATATGCGACCCCTTCGTGGACTGTAGGCGAGGATCCGGGCGTGTTTATGTTCGAATTATCGTGTGCCCACAACTCCTCTCCAGTCTCGGCGTCAACGGCGTACAGCACTGTATCGTCGGAGGTTGCGTAGACGGTTCCATCGACAACTGTTGGAGTAGTACCATAGTCTGCCCGATCGACACGCCACAACCGTTCACCGTTCTCGATTGAAACTGCGTGGAGACCACTCGTGTAGGTTCCGACATAGACTCGATCGTCGTGAATGACGGGTGCGCCGACGCTGTCCCCAACATAATCACGCCAGCGTAAGACGCCAGTTTCGGCGTCGATCGCGTACAACGAACCGTCGCCATGACCCGAGCCCACG
>NZ_SGTX01000059.1:0-464 GCF_005435025.1 Halorubrum sp. CGM4_25_10-8A
CTCCTGTACTCGGAACGTACTCCTGAATGATCGGTTCGTGGGACATCCGTTCGATGACGGCTTCTTGATCGACGCTATTGTTCCCATCTATCAACTCAACGCCAGGATAGGACAGTTCATTGTCACTCTCAATGATCGAATACCTCGACTTGATGACGGCCCGGTCTGGGGCCTTGCTCCGGTCGGACAAGAGATCAGTCTCTGGTGTAGGAATATTACACGACTGGGCCATCATGACTGTTCGGTACCTATCCCACGCCGCCTCGTAGCTCTCGATGCTCGGAATAATTAGACTCACGTCGTCTTGTATCTCCTCGGTGTTTCGGACCGTGTAAATCCCGTATCCGTTCATAGGGAGGATTGTTTGGACTTCGTCTCGCTGGGTGACAGTACGTAGGTCATGGACGAACTGGTCGTACTGGTCTCGCGGGGAGGTAACGAGGTGGGCCTCCGTACAATATTTG
>NZ_SGTX01000060.1:0-462 GCF_005435025.1 Halorubrum sp. CGM4_25_10-8A
TTTCCCGAGACCATCGAAACCGACCGACTCCGACTGGAGGCGAACGGTCCCGAGAAGGTCGACCTCGACGCGTGCTACCGGATCTGCTCGGCCGATACCGGCATCGACGAGATAGCCGAACACGTCACGTGGGACCCCCACGAGACGAAAAGAGAGACGCTGGAGTTCCTCGAACGCGGCCGCGAGCGGTTCGAGGAGGGGGAGGCGGCGAATTACGTCATTCGCCCCCGCCAGGGCGAGGACGGCGCCGGGGAGATCGCCGGCTTCGGCGGCTTCGAGGTCGACTGGGAGAAGCGCACGGCGGTCCTCGGCACGTGGCTCCGCAAGCGGTTCTGGGGTCGCGGCTACTCCGGCGAGCGCGCCGCCGCGCTCGTCGAGGTCGCGTTCGACGACCTCGATCTGGAGGTCGTCGCCGTGGGTCATCACCCCGACAACGAGCAGTCGCGGCGGGCGATCGAGAAG
>NZ_SGTX01000061.1:0-448 GCF_005435025.1 Halorubrum sp. CGM4_25_10-8A
AAAATCAGGTCAATCCCGAGTTGATGCGCACGCTTGCGCGTGTGTTTACATCTATGTGAACCGTGCTTATCCAAGACGAGCAGAATCCGCTTGCCCGGATTCTGCTCGCGGATCTTCTCTAATACCCCGCAAATCTGCTCTTTCTCTTCGTTCTCAGTGAACGTTACCAGACTCTCACCGTTGAGCGCGTAGAATCCGACCGCAGAATCGTGTGTCTTGACTAACTCCCGTTCGATGTGAGGGTCGTCAACGTACCAAACACGCCGCGAGTTATCGTACGGCTGTGGCTTCGATGCATCAAAAAACCCGAGGACGGTACCCCCATCAGTACAAATATCATCCTCAACAATCCACCCTTCTTCGTCTTCTCCCTCACGTTTGTTGTGTGGCTGGTCGTCCTCGTCGAGCGCGTCATCGACGCGCTCTTCGAGGATTTCATCAGGATTCT
>NZ_SGTX01000062.1:0-448 GCF_005435025.1 Halorubrum sp. CGM4_25_10-8A
GGTCACCGAAGTCACCATCCGCAACCGGTATCAGGAGCAGATCGAAGCGATGGGGTTCCGGTAGGGTCGAGGCGTTTCCGTTCGGTCTTTCGGTCGAGTGCGAGAACGTTGGATCGGGTTTTTAATCGCGTCCCGCTGTACCCACGGAGTGAGATGTATTCAGAGATCCTCGTTCCCACCGACGGCAGTCCGGCGTCGGACGCCGCGATCGAACACGCGATTGACCTCGCGGAGCAGTACGGCGCTCGACTCCACGCGCTGTACGTCGTCGACGGCGCGGCGTACTCCAGTCTGGAAGCAGGCGCGGAGATCGTCGTCGAGGCGCTCGAATCCGAGGGGAAGGAGGCGACGGGCCGCGTGGCCGAGGCCGCCGCCGACGCCGACGTCGAGTGCGTCTCCACCGTCGTCTCCGGCACCGCGTACCGCTCGATTCAGGCCTACGTCGACG
>NZ_SGTX01000063.1:0-448 GCF_005435025.1 Halorubrum sp. CGM4_25_10-8A
GCCGCGAGCGCCGATCCGTCCTCGTCGTCGAGCGCGGGGCGACCGAACCAGCGGTCGAACGCGAGCGGGCCGGACCCGAGCGTGAAGACGGCCGAGGCCATCCCGAACAGCGCGACGTGAGCGAGGACCGGGTCGTCCGGGAGCCCGAACAGCGTCGTGGTGAACAGGACGAACGAGAGCGCGACCGCGCCGCGGGTGAAGAAGCCGGCGATCAGCGCGAGCCCCACGGCGATCTCGGTCACGCCGGCGCCGACGACCCACAGTCCCGGGTCGACCGGGACGACCGACGTTAGGTCGTACTTCTCGACGACGAGCAGCGCGCTCCCCGGGTCGGCGAGCTTCTGGATCAGCCCGAGGTAGACGAACGAGACGCCCATCCCGACGCGGAGCACCGTCGGCACGTACCGCCGCAGCGGGGCGGTCGACTCGTCGAGGAACGACTTCAGGT
>NZ_SGTX01000064.1:0-445 GCF_005435025.1 Halorubrum sp. CGM4_25_10-8A
GTTTAAAAGGGCACTTTGGACCTTTTCTAAGCCTATAAAATCGTGGAAACACTAAATCAAAGCCATTTACAAGCATCTTATGAGATTTTTCTCAAGTTTTCTCTCAACATAAACCCTAAGTATCCAAAACCTCTTCCAAAAATCTCAAGAATCCACCATGGATTTCCTAAATTGAGTCGAGATTCAAGATTCCCAAGTCAAGGACCTCAAGAACCCTTATTCTAGAGCACGAATAGAGTTCCAAAAGTGAGAGTTCATCAAAAGCTTCTAATTCAAGGTATGTGGGGTTGTTGAACAAGGGTAACCCGTTCATCCTTGTGCCCAAAAGGCTATTTACATCATGAAATTCTTGAAATATATGAGGTTTTTTTACATGAATTTGAATTGGGTTTCTCACCCATTATTATTGAATGCATTATACTGATATTTCCCATGAATTAAGAGT
>NZ_SGTX01000065.1:0-440 GCF_005435025.1 Halorubrum sp. CGM4_25_10-8A
GGCCACGCGACGAAAAAGACGGAACGAGACGGGGCGGCGCTACAGACGAGACGAGGCGGCGCTACAGTATCCCCGCCTGCTCGGCGCGCGCGACGATGCCGCGGGCCATCTTGTCGGTCGCCTCGTCGACCATCTCGCCGTCGACCGAGACGGCGCCTTTGCCCTGTTCTTTCGCCTCCGCGTAGGCGTCGACGATCCGCCGGGCCTTCTCGGCCTCCTCCGGCGAGGGCGCGAACGTCTCGTTCGCGGGCTCGATCTGGCTCGGGTGGATCGCCCACTTGCCGTCACAGCCCAGCTGGCTCGCCCACCGACAGGAGTCGCGGAACCCCTCCGCGTCCTCGATCTCGGCGTAGGGACCGTCGATCACCTGTAACCCCTGCGCCTTGGCCGCGTGGGCGATGCGCGCGAGCTGGTAGTGCCAGTAGTGGCCGGGGTAGCTG
>NZ_SGTX01000066.1:0-434 GCF_005435025.1 Halorubrum sp. CGM4_25_10-8A
CTGATCGAGCTAGGAGTCATAGAGATCAACACCGAGCCGCTCGATGCGCGCATCGAGCGGCGACTCAAGCGGTTCTGGGAGAATACATCCTGTCCTCGCTGTGGTCACCAGAGCATTATGACGTGGGAAAAACACGACCGAGTTCGGTGCCGTAATTGCGAATTTAAGCCAGTTTACACCCACGGAACGCCATTTCACGAGAAGCACCTCACCACAGGAGAGGTGCTTCTCGCTTTCACTCTCTACGCAGATACGCTGCTGAGTATCAACCAAATTGCGCCGCTGCTCGGTCGCGCTTACAAAACCGTTCACACGGCGATTCGGGAGGCGGAAGCCGCGGTTCAGCGCGGCTTCCCCCTCACCTGGGAACTGTTTAACCAGACCATCGATGGACCGACACAGGTCGACGAATCTGGCAAAGTCTGTTCTGGTTA
>NZ_SGTX01000067.1:0-429 GCF_005435025.1 Halorubrum sp. CGM4_25_10-8A
TCGCAGAAGGTGTACGTCGACCCCGACGAGGACAGCGCCGTCGAACATCGACCCGCTCGACTCCGGCGCCGGATGCCGGCGTGGCACCGGCTCCCCGAGCCCGACGAGGGCGAGGAGCTGTCGCCGATCACGCGCGGCCTCTATGGACTGCTCACGGTCGCAACACTCACGCTTCCGCTCATCGGCTGGTACGCTGGCGACGCGGTCGCGAACACGCCGACGGTCGGCGCCGGCGTCGGCCTCGTGCTGCTCGCACTGGAGAGCTACGAGGCCGTCGACGGCGCGATCGACTTCGAGCCCGCGCCGCGCCATGACGTGACCGCCGATGCCTCGCTGACCGTGCTCCAGGGCGAGCACGCGGACGCGAAACTGCTCGAAGACTACGAGGAGATCGCGTGGAGCGAACGCATTACGACGGCGCTCGAAGCC